>NZ_JBEOUL010000013.1:0-178267 GCF_040304075.1 Kitasatospora sp. NPDC094015 | reverse complement strand
TTCCCCTTGGCATGCTGCGCCTCGGTCGCCTTCTCACTCGGACCCCGGCGGACCTGCTCCCGAAGCTCGTGCAGCTCGGCCACCCGCCCCCGCGCATCGGCGGGGACGGTCTCCAGCTCCTCAAGGATGTCCATGCCGCGGACGGTAGGAACGGCATCTCGGGCCGCGCTCGGCCGGCGCTCAAGGCCGGCTGGACACCCGGTGGAGGCCGGTCGGGCCGGTGGTCACCCGGTCCGGCCGCCGGCCCCCCGGGCGATCAGCCGACCACCTGGTGGTCCAGCTCCATCGACAGCTCCGCCCCGGCCAGGTCCAGCCGGGTGTCCGCGGCCAGCACGGCGGCGTGCAGCCGCTGCAGCCGGGCCGACGGCTCGATGCCGAGCTCGCCGACCAGCGTGTTGCGCAGCCGCTGGTAGGTCTCCAGCGCCTGCCAGGAGCGCCCGGACCGGTACTGGGCCAGGATCAGCTGGGCGTGCAGGCCCTCGTGCATCGGCCGCTGCGCGGAGAGCATGGTCAGCTCGCTGAGCAGCACGGCGTGCCGCCCGAGCCGCAGGTCGGCCGAGATCCGGCTCTCCAGCGCGCCGAGCCGCGCCTCCTCCAGTTGCAGTACCTCGATCTCCAGCACCCGCCCGACCTGGATGTCCACCAGCGCCGGCCCGCGCCACAGCGCGAGCGCCTGGCCGAGCAGCTTCGAGGCGGAGAGGTCGTCGTGCGCGGCGAGCGCGGTGCGCCCCAGCGCCAGCAGCCGCTCGAACTCGGAGCTGTCCACCTCACCGGGCTGGACGTCCAGCAGGTACCCGCCGTAGCGGGTCACCAGGATCTCCTTCGCCGTCGAGGACTGCTCGGCGTGGAACGCCGTGCCGAGCTTGCGGCGCAGCTGGAGGATGTAGGTCTGGAGCGTGGTGGAGGCGCTGCGCGGAGGGTGGTCCCCCCAGATCTCCTCCATCAGGGTGGGTACGGTCACCACCTGGTTCGCCTGGAGAGCCAGCAGCGCGAGGATCTGCCGGGGCTTCGCTGCGCTCGGTGCGAAGGAGGTCTCCTGCTCCTGCGCGACGAACGGGCCCAGAAGTTTGATCTGCATGGATCCGCCTCCCTTCCTTACTGGCCACCACCGGGAATCACTCCGGAGAGCGTCGCACGCGAGGAGTGGGCGGCAACAGTGAGATCCTCACGGATCGGGCGGGAATCGCGACACGCGAACGCCATGCGATTCTCACACCACGCACATGACGGATCCACTGTCCACGGCGGGGTCGCATCACACAGACTTCCGTGCCGTACCCACTGAGCACCGGCCGACCCTAACAACGGAGTAGCCCCCGTGACCGCACTCGCCGTTTCAGCCGCACCGTCCAGCACCGGCCTCGAATGCGACTGGCGTTTCGCCGAACTGGTCATCGCAGCCCATCTCGACCCGGCCCTGCGCACCCGCTACACCGCCGAACCCGCGCCCGTCCTGGCCGAGTTCGGGATATCGCTGCCCGCCGACGCGCCGATCCCGGCGCTGGCGCCCTCCTCCGCCCCGCAGTTGACGATCGAGGACCTGGACCGGATCGACGTCCTCGCCGACTTCTGCTTCTGCACCGTCGACAGTGAGCTCTGAGCCGGAGCTCAGAGCCCTTCCCACGATCGGCCCGCGGGTCCTGGCGTTCCGTCGCCACCTGCGGGCCGAGGTCGTCGTGGGCAAGGGTGCGTACCTGATCTCGGAGCGGGGCACCACCCGCCTGCGCGGTGCGCACGTGGAAGCCGTGGCCCCCCTGCTGGACGGCACCCGCGACCTGCCGTCACTGCTGCGCGAGGCCGGCGACCGGGCCTCGGCCGCGGAGATCGGCGAGCTGCTCGGCTCGCTGTCCGCCGCGGGCCTGGTCAGCTACCGGCCGGCCGACCAGCCGGGGCGCGACCCGCGCGCCGAGGCGTTCTGGGAGCTGGCCGGCCTGGACGGCACCAGCTCCTCCGACCGGGTCGGGGCCGCCCAGGTCCGGATCCTCGCGGTCGGACGGGACGACGAGGCCACCGTCCGGCCGGCGTTCGAGGCGGCCGGGCTGCGCTGCGTGAGTTCGGACTCCCCGACCGCCGCGGAACTGACCGTGGTGGTGTGCGACGACTACCTGGCGCCCGTGCTGCGCCGCATCGACCTGGCCCAGCGGGCCGCCGGCCGGCCCTGGCTGATCGCCAAGCCCACCGGGTCGGTGGTCTGGTCCGGGCCGGTCCTCACCGCGGACGGCGGCGCCTGCTGGCAGTGCCTGGCCCACCGGCTGCGCGCCAACCGGGTGCACGAGCTGACCGTCCAGCACGCGCTGGGCATGGCGGAGCCGCCGCTCGGCCCGGAGGCCTCGCTCGGCGCCACCCGCGCCCTCGGCCTCCAGCTCGCCGCGCTGCAGGCCGCCAAATGGCTGGCCGGGCAGCCCGGACCGCAGCGCCAGGAGATCCACACCCTGGACACCCTGGGCCTGCGGGCCGAGCAGCACGCGGTGCTCCGCCGCCCCCAGTGCGCCACCTGCGGCACCCCCGGCGCCGGCGCGGCCCGGATGCTGGAGCCGGTGGTGCTGCGCCCGGCCCGGAAGGTGTCCACCACCGGCAACGGCCACCGGCACCTGACCCCGCAGCAGGTCCTGGACCGCTACGGGCACCTGGTCAGCCCGATCTCCGGGGTGGTCCAGGCGATCACCCGGGCCGAGGCCCCCGCCCTGCTGCACTCCTACACCGCCCGCACCTGCACCGTGCCGGACGGCCGGGCCCCGCTGCGCCGCGAGAGCGGCGGCAAGGGCGCCACCGAGCTCGACGCCCGGGTCAGCGCACTGTGCGAGGCGCTGGAACGCGAGTCGGGCCGGCTGCACGGCGACGAGCCGCGGGTGCGGGACTCGCTGCGCGGGCTCGGCGAGATCGCCCTCCACCCGAACCGCTGCCAGCTGTACCACGAGCGGCAGTACCGCGACCGGGCCCGCTGGAACACCGCGCACGGCAGCTACCAGCGGGTCGCCGAACCGCTGGACGAGCGCACCCCGATCGACTGGACCCCGGTCTGGTCGCTGACCGGCGGCCGCCGGCGGCTGCTGCCCACCTCGATGCTGTTCTACGGCGCGCACCCGTCCGACGAGGGCGTGCGCCACGCGCGGGCCGACTCCAACGGCTGCGCCGCCGGGGGCACCCTGGAGGACGCCGTGCTGCAGGGCTTCCTGGAGCTGGTGGAGCGGGACGCGGTCGCGCTCTGGTGGTACAACCGGACCCGCCAGCCCGCGGTGGACCTGGCCTCGCTGGGCGACCCGTGGATCGACGAGGTCGCCCGGCTGCACCGCCGCGAGGGCCGCGAGCTGTGGGCGCTGGACCTCACCGCGGACCTCGGCGTCCCGGTGGTCGCCGCCCTGTCCCGGCGGGTCAAGGGGCCCACCGAGGACATCCTGTTCGGCTTCGGCGCGCACTACGACTTCGCGCTGGCGGTCCGCCGGGCCGTCGCGGAGGTCAACCAGCTGCTGCCGGCGGTCGCCCCGGCCGTCCCGGGCGGTCCGCCGCGCTACTCCCTCAAGGACCCTGCCGCGCTGCACTGGTGGCGCAGCGCGACGGTCGCCCGGCACCCGTACCTGCTGCCCGACCGGGAGCAGCGGGCGGTGCGCCCGCGCGAGCGGCCCTCGCTGGCCGGCACCGATCTGCGCGCCGACGTGGAGACCGCCGGCGAACTGGTGCGCCGGCACGGCATGGAGCTGCTGGTGCTCGACCAGACCCGGCTGGACATCGGGCTGCCGGTGGTCCGGGTGATCGTGCCGGGCCTGCGGCACTTCTGGGCCCGCTTCGCCCCCGGCCGGCTGTACGACGTGCCGGTCCGGCTCGGTCGGCTGGCGGAGCCCACTCCGTACGAACGGCTCAACCCCGTACCGTTGTTCGTGTGAGCGGTTCGCCCGCGGGTGGTTCGTGGGAGACTCGAGTCGGACTCGACCGAGACCCCCGATAGTGGGCCATTCGCATACTGCCTACCCCGGAGAGCCCCATGGACGTACCGGCCGGAGGCTCCGCGCCGGAGCTTCAGCGCCTCTGGTCGCTCCGCGAGGACGTCGAGGTGGAGTTCGAGGAAGGCCCGGACGGCGACGCCCTGTTGCGCAACCGCTGGTCCACCGTGCGGCTGGCCCGGCCCGACCGGGCCGGCCGCGAGGCGCTGCGCCGGATGACCTTCGGGCCGATCTCGCTGGACAACATCCTGTGCGGCGCGGAGCGCGGCTCCCGGGCCCGGCTGGACGACCTGCTGGGCCGGATCCAGCACCTGACGATCCGTTCGGTGGGGCTGACCGACAGCGAGCTGCCGCTGCTGTCGGTGGTCCCGATCTCGCCCCGGGCCGTGCCGGAGCAGGTCGCGGTCGGGCCGGACCAGCCGCTCCGGCTCTCCCGGTTCGCCGTGCTCTCCGGGGCGGGGCGCGGCCTGACCCTGGAGTCGCCGCTGTCGCTGTTCCGGGTGCTGGCGCACCGCCCGGCCGCCGCCGCCCTGCTCGGCGCGCTGGGCTGGACCACCACGCTGGCCGAGCTGACCGCCACGCTGCCGTTCCCGGCCACGGCCGTCCAGGAGGCGGTCGAGCACCTGCTGGGGGCGGGCCTGGCGGTCGGCGGCCGCCCGGGGCCGGACGGTTGCGGCGCGGTCTTCGCCGAGGACACCGATCCGGTGCTGGCCACCTGGGCACCGGTGGACCTGCTGTTCCACACCCGCAGCACGGTCGGCCGGCACGACAACGACTTCGGCGCCACCTACGCGCACGCCAACCGGCTCGCCCCCGAGCCGGCCATCCGCCCGGTGCCGGCCGGGCGCCGCTTCGCGCTGCCGCTGCCCTCGGCGACCGACCGGGCCGAGCCGCCGTTCGCCGCCGTGGTGGAGCGCCCGCCTCCCCCGGTGGACTGCGTGCCGCCGGCGGCCCGGCTGACCCTGTCCCAGCTGGGCGAGCTGCTGTACCGCTCGGCCCGGATCCGCACGGTCTCCAAGGACCCGTCGGGCCCGCCCGAGTACGAGATCACCGAGCGGCCGTACACCAGCTTCGGCGGCACCCATCCGCTGGAGCTCTACGTCTCGGTGGACAACTGCGCGGGCCTGCCCCGCGGGGTGTTCCACTACGACCCGGCCCGGCACCGGCTGACCCTGCTCACCGAGGACCGCGACGTGCTCGCCAAGGTGCTCTCGTGCAGCCGGGTCTCGGCCGGGCTGGCCGGGCCGCCGCCGCTGGTGATCACGCTCACCGCCCGGTTCGCCCGGGCCGCCTGGAAGTTCAGCGGGCAGAGCTACGCGCTGGTGCTGCGCGACACCGGCGCCGCGCTGCAGACCCTCGAACTGGTCGCCGCCGCGATGGGCCTGGCGACCGCGCCGCTGGCCGCCGCCGACATCGAGGCGGGTGCGCGGGTGTCCGGCGTCGACTGGCGGGCCGAGTCCTCGGTCGGCCAACTGGTGGTCGGCCCGGCCGCGGCCGTCCCGGCGGCACCGGGAACCTCCTACCTTCCCTGGAACCATGGTGTCTGACGGTCGCTCACCCCGTACGCTCGGTCCTCAGATGCGTCTGATCGGAGGATCCGGACCAGTGGCGAGAGACGACATGACCGACGACGAGGCGGTCCGGCGGGAGCCGGCACCGCTGTTCGCGCTGGGGATCCTCTACTCGGCGCTGCTCGCCTACCTGGTGCAGGTCTCGGTCAACCTGGTCGTGATCCGCCCCGGCAGCCCCGGCCTGGTGCTGGGGATCGCGAGCTTCATCGTGATCTGCGGCTGTCAGCTGATCCACTCGCTCCCGCAGGCGAAGAAGATCCGGCGAAGATTCGGCCGGCTGACCCTGGGCCTGCAGGCCGTGCTGACCTACCTGCCGATCCTGCTGTTCGGCGCGGTCTGGGGCGCGGCCGGCGGTTTCCTGGCCGCCTCCGGGCTGATGCTGCTGGAGGGTTTCTGGGCCTGGCTCTGGTACTCCCTGGTGGTCCTCTCGATGTCCGGCGTGGCCCTGGCCTACCAGGCCAAGCCGCAGGACGTCGTCTACGTCACGATCTCCACCCTGCTGAGCGGGCTGATGATGTACGGACTGAGCCGGCTGGTCACGCTGGTGGTCGAACTCCACCGGGCCCGGGGCCAGTTGGCCCGGCTCGCGGTGGCCCAGGAGCGGCTGAGGTTCGCCCGGGACCTGCACGACCTGCTCGGCTACAGCCTCTCCGCGATCACCTTGAAGAGCGAGGTCGCGATCCGGCTGGTGCACAACAACCCGGCCCGGGCGGTCGAGGAGCTCACCTCGGTGCTGGGCATCTCCCGCCAGGCCCTCGCCGACGTCCGCGCGGTCGCCCGGGGCTACCGCGACATGTCGCTGGCCGGCGAGGCCGAGTCGGCCCGGGGCATGCTGGCCGCCGCCGACATCGCGGTGGAGACCCGGATCGAGTGCGCCGACCTGCCGGGCGTGGTGGACACCACGCTGGCGACCGTGCTGCGCGAAGCGGTCACCAACATGCTCCGGCACAGCAAGGTGGAGCGGTGCGACATCGAGGTCACCGAGCACGGCCCCGACATCCGGCTGCGGATCGTCAACGACGGGGTGCCCGACCGGCAGCGCCAGCGCGCGAAGGTGGTCGGCCAGCTGCCCGGCGCCCGGACCTCCGGCGAGGAGGGCGGCAGCGGTCTCGGCAACCTGGAGAACCGGCTGGCCGCGATCGGCGGCACGCTGGTCGCCGGCGTCCAGCCGGACGGCACCTTCCAGGTGGTCGCCCTGGTGCCGCTGGCCCAGCAGACCGACCTGCGCAGCGTCTCCTGACCGCCCGCGCCGGCGGCTGCCGGGCCCCCGGTCCACACCCGGCCCGGCCCGTTCAGCTCAGCCAGCCCGCCTCGTCCGCGAGCCGGATCGCGTCCACCCGGTTGCGGGCGTTCAGCTTGGTCACGATGTTGGTCAGGTAGTTGCGCACGGTGCCGGCCGACAGGAACAGCCCGGCGGCGATCTCCACCACCTCGGCGCCCTGCGCGGCCATCCGGAGCACCTGCACCTCGCGGTTGGTCAGCGGGCAGTCGCCCGAGTCCCAGGCGGCCATCGCGAGTTGGGGGTCGATCACCCGCTCGCCCGCGGCCACCTTCCGGATCGCCTTGGCCAGCTCCTCCGGCGGCGCGTCCTTCAGGATGAAGCCGGACACCTTGGCGGCCATCGCCCTGCGCAGGGTGCCCGGCCGCCCGAGACTGGTCAGGATCAGCGCCCGGCAGGACGGCAGCCGCTCCCGCAGCAGGGTCGCCGCGGTGAGCCCGTCCACCCCCGGCAGGTCGATGTCCAGCACCGCGATGTCGGGGCGGTGGGCGAGCGCCTGCGGCAGGATCAGATCACCGTGGTCCACCTCGGACACCACCTCGATGTCCGGCTCCATCCCTAACAGCGCCACCAGTGCCCCCCGGACCATGTTCATGTCCTCGGCAAGCAGTATCCGAATCATGTGACCCGGCCCCCGTCCGCGCACCGGATCACAGACGTCCGCCTCCGACACCGGTACCGCTTCGAATCGGTCTGGCTCTGTGTCCCGCCAGAGGTGCGATTCTAGTCAGGAGATCGCGGCAAGCAACCTTCTGATCACACTCCGGAAGCTACCCCTGGCGGGTCGGACCGATCAGGGCGTCGACCAGTCCGTCGTCCAGCATGGTGGCGGCGGCGATGTCCGGCGTCTCGTCGAAACCCGCGTCGAACAGCGCCACACTGACCGTGTAGCCGGTGACGGCCCAGGTCCCGAAGCTCCACTCGCCGCCGGTGCCGGGCGAACCGTCCGGCCGCAGCACCTGCACCCGATCCGCGCCCGGCGCGAAGCCGAACTCGGTGAACCGGAACCGCAGCCCCTGTCCGATCGCCTTGCTGTAGGCCTCCTTGAGGGTCCACAGCCGCACCAGCGCCGGGTTGCGCAGTTCGGGGTCGATCAGTTCCAGCTGCGCCGCCTCGTGCGGGGTGCAGATCTGCTTCTCCGCCCCCGTGCCCAGCAGGGTCCGGCCGGCCAGCTCCGCGTCGACGCCGATCCAGCCCCGCCGGGTCAGCCCGACCACCAGCAGGTCCTCGGTGTGGCTGAGGCTGATGTCGACCTGGTCGCAGCCGCGCAGGTACGGCCGGCCGCCGAGCTTGTACGCCAGGTCCACCGTCTGCGGCGGGGCCTGGAGCGCGGCGCCCGCCGCCGTCTTCAGCAGCAGCCTGGAGGCCAGGAAGCGGCCCCTGACCTGGTCGTGGGACATCGCCTGGTACCTGGCCCAGTCCCGGCCGAGCACCGCCCGGTCGCCCGGGTAGTCGGGCTCGTCGTCCGGCGGCTCGGCTCCCTGCGCCCCGGGCATCCAGTCGCCCAGGGTGGCCACCAGGACCGCGCTGCCGCGCCCGGCGAGCGACTCCCGGACCTCGTCCCAGCCGCCGTACCGGCCGCGGTACACCGGGATCGGGCGCCCGATCGCGGAGCTCGGGCCCAGCACCGGCATCACGGCCGGTCCTCGGCGGCCAGCTCGGCCAGGTACTCGGCCAGCGTCGAGCAGCTCACCAGGCTGTCCACCATCTCGGCCAGCGACAGCTCGCCCAGCTCCGGGAAGCGCAGCTCGATCCGGTACTTGAGCTGCATCAGCATCACCGAGTCGAAGCCGAGGTCGTCGTAGAAGCGGGCGTCCACCGGCACCGCCCGGTGGACGCCGCCCAGCACGGCGGCGGCCTCCTGGACGATCTCGCCCAGCAGCTCGGCCGGGCGCTCCAGCACAGCACTCATCGCGCACTCCCTCGTCGAAGGTCGGTCATGGTCACGGCTCCTGACACTGGTTCAGCCCGCCGGCACCGCGGCGGTCGGGTCGTCGTAGAGGTCGAAGCTGCCGCCCGCGGCGTAGCGCCGCAGCAGCTCCTCCAGCACCTGTCCCTCGGCGCCCGGCGCCGGGCGGCCCGGCAGCCCGAGGCCCAGCCGGCGGCAGATCCGCAGCAGCGCCAGCACCACCCAGTCCGGCCGGGCCAGGAACTCGTCCGGGCCGCCGCGCTGGTGGCGCCAGACACCGAGCGCCGAGGCCGCCGCGAGCAGCAGCGCGTAGCGGTCCATCAGCGCGTAGCTGCGCGGGTCGGCCAGGTCGTCGCGGCGCCGGCCGGCCAGGCTGCGGGCGGCCGCCCGCAGTTCGTGCAGCTCGGCGGCGAGCGTGCGGACCAGGGTCTCCAGCACCTCGCGGTGCTCCCCGGCCGCGGCCACCGCCGTCGACCCGGCCGCGAAGTCGGCCAGTTCGGCCAGCAGCGGGTCCGCGGTGCCGGCGACGCCGAGCCGGCCGGTGTCCAGCGCGGGCAGGTCGTCACGCAGCCGGAACAGGCCGGGGCCGGGCGCCTCCTCGACCAGCCAGGCGTGCTCGGCGAGCACCGGCAGCCGGGGGATGACGGTCGACTGGCAGGCCGCCGTCCCGGAGTGGCCGAGGCTGGTGATCGGCAGGTCGCGGACCTGCTTCTGGAAGATCCCGTACGCCCCGGAGCGCTCGTACAGGCTGGAGCCGAGCAGCACCGAGAGGTCGTAGACGGTGTCGCTGAGCAGGATCGGCAGCAGATACTTGGTGGCCGCCGCGTACACGCCGGTGGCCTCCGGGTGCAGGTGCACCGCCCGGGTGCTGGTGAGCGCCAGGCTGTCGCACACCAGCAGGTCGGCGAAGGAACCGGCCAGGCTGGCCCTGGCCTGCGGCACCCGCAGCACCGGCCGGCCGTGCACCCCGCGCTCCATGGCGAACCGCAGCGCGGTGCGCAGCGCCGTGTCGACCCCGGCGAGCACCATCGAGGGCAGCACGCTGCGGGTCAGCTGGAAGGAGCTGAGGGCGAGGTTGACGCCCTCGCCCCAGCCGCCGAGCAGCGCCTCGCGGGGCACCGGGCAGTCGGTGAAGGCCAGCCCGCTCATGGTGCAGCCGCGCAGGCCGACGGTGGGGAAGCGGTCCAGGTCGCGGACCCGGTCGGCGGGCAGGGCGGCGCGCTCCAGCAGGACCGCGGAGTGGCTGCGGCTGCCGGGCCGGTCGTCGGTGCGGCAGAAGACCACCAGCGCGCCGGCCTGCTCGGCGTTGACGATCACGCGCTTGGCGCCGTCCAGGCGCAGCGTGCCGTCCTCCTCGGTCAGGCTGAACTCGTCGCGCAGGAAGGCGTTGCCGTGCGCGAGGTCGCGGTAGGCGACGGCCACCCGGCCGCCCGCCAGCAGCAGGTCCGCGGTGCGGCGCTGCTGCTCCTCGGTGCCGGCCGCCCACACCGAGACGGCGGCCAGGAAGGAGCCGGCGCCGAAGCCGACGCCGAGCGAGGGGTCCCGCCGGAAGACCGGGCGCAGCATCCGGGCCAGCACGTCGGCGCGGTCGAACCGGCCGCCGAGCCGCTGCGGCACGAACTCCGCGCACAGGCCGAGCGCGTGCAGCAGCCGTTCCGCCTCCGCGGGCAGCTCGCCGCGGTCGTCGGCCTCCAGCACCGCGCCGTGGCCGTACGGGTTGGCCGGGTCCCACGGGTCGCCGAGGGCGCTCTCCAGTTCGGCGATCCGGCGGGCGACGGCGCTCTCGGCCGCGCGGGTTCCGACGGCGGTGGTCATCGGGCCACCTCCGACTGGACCAGGCCGCCGGCCACCAGCTGGGCCACCGCCGGGTCGACCACCTGGTGCAGGGCCTGCAGCCGGCCGGACAGGAACAGCCGGCGCATGGTGCCGCGTTCCAGCTTCCCGCTGGTGGTGCGGCGGACGGTGCCGGGGCGGACCAGCAGCACGTTGCCCGCCCGCACCTCGAACTCCCGGGACACGCACTGGCGCACGCTCATGTTCAGCCGGGCCAGGTCGACGTCGAACCGGCCCGCGGTCCTGACCTCCTGCACCACCACCACGTGCGGGCGGCCGGGCTCCACCTCGAACACCACCCCGGGCCCGAAGGAGCTGCTGAGCTGCTGGACCGCGCGCTCGATGTCCTGCGGGTACAGGTTGCGCCCGGCCACCACCAGCAGCTCCTTGATGCGTCCGGTGACGAACAGCTCGCCGTCCCGCAGCACCCCGAGGTCGCCGGTGCGCAGGTAGCCCTCGTCGCCCTCGGCGGTCACCGCGTGGAAGGTCTCCGCGGTCTCCAACGGGCGCTTCCAGTAGCCCTGCGCGATGCCCTCGCCGCGCAGCCAGATCTCGCCGACCTTGCCCTCCGGCAGCACCCGCCGGGTGGCCGGCTCGACGATCCGCAGGGTGAGCGCGTCCGGTGCGGGCCGCCCGCAGCTCACCAGGGTCCGCGCCGGACGGCCCTGGACCGGGTGGACGAACTGGTGCTTCTCCAGCGAGGCCGCGTCCACCACCCGCTGGGTGGGCGCGGTGGCGTGGCCGCTGGGCCGGGCGGTGGCCAGCAGGGTGGCCTCGGCCAGCCCGTACGCCGGGACGAAGGCGGAGGCGCGGAAGCCGACCTCGGCGAACCGCTTGGCGAAGGCCCGCAGGGTGTCCGCCCTGACCTGCTCGGCGCCGCTCACCGCGGTCGTCCAGCCGGACAGGTCGAGCCCGGCCAGGTGGCGGTCGGCGATCCGGCGCACGCACAGCTCGTAGCCGAGGTCCGGGCCGCCGCTGACGGTGATCCCGTACCGGGTGATGGCCTCCAGCCAGCGTGCCGGGCGACGGATCAGCAGGTCGGTCGGCAGCAGCACGCCGGTGCCGCCCAGCCAGAGCGGGTGCAGCAGCTGGCCGACCAGCCCCATGTCGTGGTGGTACGGCAGCCAGCCGCCGACCGTGGCGTCGCGGCCGGTGCGCAGCACGGCGGAGATCGCCCGCTGGTTGGCGAGCAGGTTGCGGTGGGTGACCATCACGCCGCGCGGGTCCCGGGTGGAGCCGGAGGTGTACTGCAGCATGGCCAGGCTGTCGGCCGTCCGGGCGGGCCGTCGCCAGTCCGCGGCATCCGGCAGATCGGCGCCGTCCAGGGCCAGGCAGGACACCTCGCCGTGCCCGGCGACGGCTGCCATCAGCGAGATGTCGGGGGCCGAGCGACGGTCCGTCAGGATCAGCTGCGGAGCCGCATCCTTGATCATTCCCAGGGTGCGCTCGTCGTTGCCGCGGCGGCCGTTGGGCGCGGGGCCCGGCACCGCGACCACACCGGCGTACAGGCAGGCCAGGTAGGACACCGCGAACCGCTCGGCGTCCCCCTGGAGGATCAGCACCCGCTCGCCCTCGAGCCGTCTGTCCTGCAGCCAGGCGGCCAGCCGGCGGGCGGCGGTGTCCAGCTCCGCGTAGTCCATCCGCCGGTCGGTCAGCCGGTACTCGCGCCGGGCGGGGGCCGGATGCTCGATCCCGGCCGGCACGGCCAGCGCCGGGAGCCGCACCCGGCCGACCGCCGCCGCCCCGACCGGCTCCTCCCGCAGGAACACCAAGGCGTCCTTCCCCGGCTGCTGCGCGGCGTGCCTCAGCAGTACGTCGGTGAAGGTCTCGTTCTCCGACATCGCTTCCCTCCCTGGCCGTGGTGTCCGGCGCGGCTCCTCAGGCCTGCGCTGCGCACCGGCAGCCCGCCCCGTCGGGGGTCAGGATCAGCGCAGGTGCTCGACTCCCTCTCGACTGCGGGGCGGGCCCGGGTGGACGGGCGGTGGCGCCCGGGGACGGCGTGCTGACGGTGCATGAGCGGCGGCCCGGTTGCGGGTGATCCACCCCGGCCGAACCATGGAGGGGTGCCCGGATACCTGCGCCACCCCCACCTGCGCGGCACCCTGCTGACCTTCACCGCCGAGGACGACGTGTGGGCGGCCCCGCTGGCGGCGGACGGCACGGTCGGCCGGGCCTGGCGGATCAGCTGCGACCGGACCAGGGTCAGCCATCCGCGGCTGTCCCCCGACGGCGCCACCATCGCCTGGACCAGCTGGCAGACCATCGCCCCGGAGGTGTGGACCGCCCCCGCGGCCGGCGGCGGCTCGGTCCGGCTGACCTACTGGGGCAGCAGCGACACCCGGGTGCGCGGCTGGCTGCCGGACGGCGAGGTGCTGGCCGTCACCTCCTACGGCGAGCCGTTCGCCCACTACACCTGGGCGTACGCGCTGCCGCCGGACGGCTCGCCCGGCCGCCGGCTGCCGTGGGGGCCGGTCGCCGACGCGCAGCAGGACGACGAGCACGCCGTGCTGCTGACCGCCTCGGCGCCGCACGAACCCGCCGCCTGGAAGCGCTACCGGGGCGGCGCCACCGGCCGGCTCTGGCTGGACGGCGCGCCCCTGCTGCCCGGCCACCGCGGCCACCTGGCCTCGCCGATGCCGGTGGGCGGGCGGATCGCCTTCCTCTCCGACCACGAGGGCGTCGGCAACCTCTACTCCTGCCGGCCCGACGGCACCGACCTGCGCCGGCACACCGACCACGCCACCTACTACGCCCGGGAGGCCGCCGGCGACGGCACCCGGATCGTCTACCAGCACGCGGGCGACCTCTGGCTGCTGGAGGACCTGGACGCGCCCGCCCCGCGCCGCCTCGAGGTGCCGCTCGGCGGGGCCAGGGCCGGGCGCCGGCCGTACCACGTGGTGGCCTCCTCGCACGTCAAGGACCTCGCCTGCGACGCCACCGGCCGGGCCGGGGTGATCAACGTGCGCGGCAGCCTGTACTGGCTGACGCACCGGGACGGGCCGGCCCGGGTGCTGGCCGACACCCCCGGGGTGCGGGCCCGGCTGCCGGTCCTGCTCGGCCACTCAGGGCAGGTCGCCTGGGTCGGCGACGCCGAGGGCGCGGACGCGCTCGAACTCGCCCCGCTGCCCGCCCCGGACGGCGCCGAGCAGACCGCGCCGCGCCGGATCGCCGCCGGCCGGGTGGGCCGGGTGCTGGAGCTGGTGGCCAGCCCGGACGGGCGGACCCTGGCGGTGGCCGCCTCCGACGGGCGGCTGCTGCTGGTCGACGCCGGGGACGGCGCCGTGCGCGAAGTGGTCGCCTGCGCCTACGGCCCGGTCAGCAGCCCGAGCTTCTCGCCCGACTCGCAGTGGCTGACCTGGTCGCAGCCGGTGGCCGGCCGCTCGCTGCGCTCGATCCAGCTGGCCCGGGTGGACGCGCCGGAGCGGACCGTCGACGTGACCGGCGGCCGGTTCGAGGACGAGCACCCGGTGTTCACCCGGGACGGCCGCTACCTGGTCTTCCTGTCCTGGCGCGGCTTCGACCCGGTGCACGACGTGCACACCGGCGACCTCTCCTTCCCGCTCGGCTGCCGCCCGTACCTGGTGCCGCTGGCCGCCGACACCCCGTCGCCGTTCGCCGCCCCCGCCCAGGGCCGGCCACCGGTCGGGCTGGACCCGCAGGAGGCGGGCGGCGACGGCACCGTCCGGGTGGACGAGCAGGGGCTGTCCAAGCGGCTGGTGCCGTTCCCGGTGATCGCCTCCAAGTACTCGGCGACGGCCGCGGTCCGCGGCGGGGTCCTCTGGCTGCGCTGGCCGATCTCCGGCGCCCTCGGCCAGACCTTCGCCAACCCGGCGGACACCTCCGGGCGGCCCGCGCTGGAGTACTTCGACCTGGCCCGCGGCACCCGCAGCACGGTGGTCGACCAGCTGGACGGCTTCGCGGTCTCCGGCGACGGCAGCGCCGTCTCGGTGTTCTCCTCCGGCGGTCTCAAGCTGCACCAGGTGTCCTCCCCGGGCTCACCGCTCACCGTCGACCTGCGGCGGATCACGCACACCGTGCACCCGGCCGCCGAGTGGCGGCAGTCCTACCACGAGGCGGCCCGGATCGCCCGGGACCAGTTCTGGGACCCGGGCATGTGCGGCCTGGACTGGGACGAACTCACCGCCCAGTACGAGCCGTTGCTGGAGCGGATCGCCTCCCCCGACGACTTCGCCGACCTGCTGCGCGAACTGCTCGGGGAGCTCGGCACCTCGCACGCCTACGTCACCCCGGCCCGGCGCGGCGAGGGCCCCTCCCCGGTCCTGCACCTGCTGGGCCTGCTCGCCGCCAACGTGCACCGCGCCCCGGACGGCCGCTGGCTGGTCGACCGGATCCTGCTCGGCGAGTCCTCCGACCCGCGGGCCCGCGCACCGCTGGCCGGCCACGGCGTCGAGGACGGCGACGAACTGCTCGCGGTGGACGGCCGCCCGCCGGATCCGGTGCGCGGCCCGGCCCCGCTGCTGGCGGCCAGCGGCGGCACCACGGTCGAGCTCACCTTCCGCCGGGGCGAGCGGATCCGCCGGATCGCGGTCACCCCGCTGACCGACGAGCGGCCGATCCGCTACCAGGACTGGGTCACCAAACGCCGCAGGCTGGTACGGGAGTTCAGCGACGGGCGGTGCGGCTACCTGCACATCCCCGACCTCGGCGGCTCGGGCTGGGCCCAGTTCAACCGGGACCTGCGCAGCGAACTCGCCAAGCCCGCCGTGGTGCTGGACGTGCGCGGCAACGCCGGCGGGAACGTCTCCGAACTGGTCCTGGAGAAGCTCAACCGCCGGGTGCTGGCCTGGGACTTCACCCGCGGCAGGCACCCGGTGCGCTGGCCCAGGGACGCGGTGCGCGGCCCGGTGGTGGCGCTCGCCGACCACGCCACCAGCTCCGACGGCGACGTCATCATCACCGCGATCCGGCTGCTCGGCCTCGGCCCGGTGGTGGGCACCCGTACCTGGGGCGGGGTGGTCGGCATGACCGGCCGGCACACGCTGGGCGACGGCACCCAGATCTCGGTGCCCAAGAACGCGTCCTGGTTCACCGGCGGGGTCGGCTTCTCGGTGGAGAACCACGGCGTGGAGCCGGACGTCGAGGTGGTCCGCGGCCCGCAGGACTGGGCCCGCCGCGCGTACCCGGACCTGACCCGCGCCGTCGACCTCGCGCTGAGCCTGCTCGCCGACCACCCGGCCGCCGAGCCGCCGCCCTCCGACACCCCCCGCCCCGACCTGCGGCGCCCGCCGCTGCCACCGCGCTGAGACCACCCCCGGGGTGGTCCCGGGGGTGGTGGGCGTCGGCGGGGGCCGGTCAGCCGAGCGGGTCGCCCTCCGCGGTCATGTCGGCGGCGGCCCGGCGGTCCTCCTCGGCCTGCTGCGCCTGCTGCCGCGCGCGCTCGGCGCGGTCCCCGAAGGCGTCCGCGGCCTCGTCGTGCGCGAGCGCCCCGCGCTCGCCCGGGCCGACCATCTCGTGCGCCTTGGACCGGAACCTGTCGAAGATGCCCATCGCTCCCTGCTCCTCGGGCTAGTCGGGACGGCGGATCCCCTTCACTCTCACACCGCCCCGCCCCCCATGCCACCGGGGCCGGCTCAGGCGCCCGCCGCGTACCGCCAGAAGTCCTCGAACACGGCGCCGGCGGTCGGGCTCTCCGCGGCGAGCTGGGTGAGCAGGATCGTGACGGCGCCGGTGGACGGGACCAGGTGGGCGGACGTGCCGGTACCGCCGACCCAGCCGTAGCGGCCGGGGACGTTCCACGGGTCGGCCCGCCGGATGTCGACCGAACCGCCGTAGCCCCAGCTCTGGCCGTCCAGGAACAGCCCGCCGGCCGAGCGCTGCGGCGCGGTCAGCCGGTCGCCGGTCATCAGCCGCACGGTCCGCGGCGCCAGCAGCCGACGGCCACCGGGCGCGGCGCCCTCGGCGAGCAGCATCCGGGCGAAGGCGTGCCAGTCGTCGGCGGTCGACACCAGGCCGCCGGCGCCGGACGGGAAGGCGGGCCGGCTGCTCCACCGGCCGTCGGGGGCGTCGACCAGCTCCAGGACGCCCGCCGAGCCGGACCGGTAGTAGGAGGTGAAGCGGTCCAGGTCGCCGGGCGGCACCGCGAACCCGGTGTCGACCATCCCGAGCGGCTCGAACACCCGCTCCGCCAGGAACTCCGGCAACCCGCCGCCGGTGACCCGGGCGATCAGCACGCCCTGGAGGTCCGAGCAGGTGTTGTAGAGCCACGCCTCACCCGGCTGGTACAGCAGCGGGACCTCGGCCAGCGCCGCCGTCCACGCGTCCGGCGCGAGCACCAGCTGCGGATCGCGGCCGTACTTCTGCACCGTCCCGAGCAGCAGCTCGGCGGCCGGCAGCGAGGGGTCCGACGGGAACCCGTACCCGGCGCAGGAGGCGAGCAGGTCCGCCACGGTGATCGGCCGGGCGGCCGGGACGGTGTCCGTCACCGGGCTCCGCGGCGTGCGGACCACCCGCGGCGCCGCCAGTTCGGGCAGCCACCGCCCGACCGGGTCGTCCAGAGCGATCCGCCCGTCCTCCACCAGCATCAGCACGGCCGCCGCCACCACCGGTTTGGTGACCGAGGCGAGCCGGAAGATCGAGTCCCGGGCCATCGGCCGCCCGCTCGCCAGGTCCGCCGAGCCGACGACCGCCTCCTCGACCCGGCCGCCCCGGGCCACCAACGCCACGGCGCCGGCCACCGCCCCGCGGTCGACGTGCGCCTGCAGGGTCGCGCGCAGGGAACTCATCCGCCCGCCCTCAGCCCGCGGCCGGGGATCCGGTGAGCGCGCCGAGCCCCTCGGCCCGCGGCGCCCCGGAGCGGTGGCAGATGTGCACGAAGGCCTGGTGGCCGGGGTACGCGGCCTGGTGCGTCCGCAACCACCGGCCGGCCCGCTCCTCGCCCTCCGCGAGGCCCGACTCGGCGCCGCACGGGACGCCGTCCGGGCCGGGCTCCAGGCAGCGGAACCCGTGCAGCGGCTCGCCGTACGGGGCCACGGCCGAGCGCACCAGCCGCGGATCCGCGTCCCACTCCACCCCGCCCCCGCGCGGCCGCAGCCACCACCGGCCACCCGCCTCCCCGCGGAACTCCCCCGTCCGTCCGGAGGCCAGGTCCACCACCGGTTCGCCGAGCGCGGGCAGCCAGGCCGCCCCGGTCGGCTCCGCCGCCTGCTGTTCGATGATCGGTGCCATCGCTACCGTCCCTCCGAGCGCTTTGTCATAGAAACAGCGGAAATCCTGCGGTTCCGCCTGCACACTAAGTGTCGGACGGCGACAGCTCCGTCACCAAGCGTTCGGGTAAGACAGAGTCAACGGTCTTGAGCCGGAGGGAGTCGACGATGGCGCAGCGGAGGCCTCGGACCTGGGGCGGCGTCCTGGAGTCGCACCGCAAGGGCGCGGGTCTGAGCCAGACCCAGGTGGCCAGGCTGGTGAACAGCCACCAGACCACCATCAGCCAACTGGAGACGGGCAAGGCGGCCCCCACCCAGTGGTGGGCCGAACAACTCGACCACGCACTGCAGGCACAGGGCAGCCTGGTGGCCGCGTACGAGCTGGTCGCACCGTTCCTGGAGGGCAGCACCGTTCCGGACTGGTTCCGGGAATTCGCCCGCGAGGAGGCCCATGCCAAGGTGGTGCACGAGCGGGCTTCGGGCCGGATCTCCGGCCTCCTGCAGACCGAGGAGTACATGCGGGCCCAGTTCCGCCACTACGATCCCGCGGCGACGCCGGAAAAGATCAACGAATGGGTGGCTGCCCGGCTGGGGCGGCAGGCGAAGTTCTTCGGGCCCGATCCGGCGCGGCTTGTCGTGCTGCTGGACAAGGACACCCTGTACCGCCAGGTCGGTGGTCCGCAGGTGCTCCACCGCCAGCTCGGGCACGTCCTGGGAATGGCCCGCAGGCCCAACGTGACGGTTCAGGTCCTACCGTTCTCGCTGGGGGAATTGTCAGGAAGTGCCGTCACCACGCTCATTGTCGAACTGCCCAACGGTCACCGACTGGCCTATTCCGAAAGTTCTACGCGAGGTCATCTCATCAGTGATCCGGCCGAGTTGCGGACGGTACTCGATCGCTATGATCAGGTCAGGGCCCACGCCCTCCCCGTGCGCGATTCGGCACGGATGATCCGTTCCGTCATGGAAGGACTGGTCAACATGCTTCCCGACGTTGATCCGACGAACGTAGCGTGGCGGAAATCGACGTACTCGGGCGACAACGGCGGGGCCTGTGTCGAGTGGGCCCCCGACGTCGCCGCCGCCGCGGATGTCGTCCCCGTCCGCGACAGCAAGGACCCGCAGGGGCCCGCCCTGCTGCTCTCCCCCGGGGCGTGGGCCGCCTTCACCGCCGCCGCCGCGAGCGGCGCGTTCGGCCAGGTCTGACCCACGGACCGGGCCCCGCGGAGCGCGCCGCGGGGCCCGGTCGGTGCGGGGATCAGCCGCTGATGCTGGCGGCGCCGGTCTCCAGGTGGCCGGAGAACCGCTGCGACCAGGTGGTGTCGGAGCTGACGGTGATCGTGAAGTCGTACCAGCCGTTGTTGTACGCGACCGCGTTGAAGTAGTCGCTCACGTTGCCGCCGGCCGGCACCGTGTAGGTCCACGGGCCGTCGGTGCGGTAGAAGTTCGAGGTGATCGTGAAGGTCACCGGGGTGGTGCCGGCGTTGGCGAGCTTGAACCAGAGGGCGAGCTTGCCGGTGCTCGCGGAGTCCGCGTAGGAGGCCGTGACGGAGACCGTCTTGCCGGCCTTGGTGGCGTCGCCCTTGAAGCGCCGCAGGAAGCGGTTGGGGCCGACCACGCTCAGGTCGTAGGGGCCGTTGCCGAAGCCGGAGCCGCAGTTGAAGAAGTCGCTCTGGTCGGTGCCCGGGTCCACCGTGTACTGCCAGGGGCCGCCGCTGCGGTAGGCGTTGGCGTAGGCGGCGAAGTGCGCCGCGTTGGTGGCCGCCGCGCCGCGGTTCTCCATCTTCAGCCAGACCTTCATGACGTTGCCGGAGGCGAACTCCAGGTGGTCCAGGTTGGCGTTCGGCTGGTACGGCACCGCGCGGGCCGGACGGGTGCCGGCCTCCTGGAGCGGGAGCGCGTTGGTGACCGGCGCCGGGTTGGGCAGCGGGCCGCACGCGGACAGGCCGATGGTGGCGTCGGTGTTGGGCAGGGCGGGCAGCCCGTACACCGGGTTGGCGAAGTCGAAGACGCTGGTCAGGTCGCCGCAGACCTTGCGGCGCCAGGCGCTGATGTTGGGGGTGGTGGCGGGCTTGCCGATGGCGGCGGTCCACTTCTCCAGGAAGCGCAGCACCGAGGTGTGGTCGAAGACCTCGGAGCTGACCCAGCCGCCGCGGGTCCACGGCGAGATGGCGATCAGCGGGACCCGGAAGCCGAGGCCGATGTTGGTGTCCTTGTAGAACTCGCCGGCCGTGCCGGCGGGGGCGACCGGCGGCGGGACGTGGTCGAAGAAGCCGTCGTTCTCGTCGTAGTTGAGGAACATGACGGAGGAGTTGAAGACGTTCGGGTCGGCGTTGAGCGCGTCGATCACCATGTGCACGAAGTGCGCGCCGTCGGTCGGGGTGGCGTACGGGTGCTCGGAGGAGGCCTCGTCGGCGACCACCCAGGAGACCTGCGGGAGGGTGCCGTTGAGCACGTCGGCGCGGATCGCGGCGGCGATGTCGTTGGGGGTCTTGCCGGTGACCTTGGGCACCGACCCCATGCCCTTGACCGCCAGCGGGCTGCCGGCCGGAGCGCCGGAGAAGGTGTTGAAGTAGGCCAGCGCGTTGTCGCCGTAGTTGTCGGCGGCGTTCTGGTAGACCTTCCAGCTGACGCCGGCCCGCTCCAGAGCCTCGGCGTAGGTCTCCCAGCGCAGGTTGGACTCGTCGCCGCCGTCGTAGGCGGGGCCGCCGGCGGCGCCGGCCGGGTCGATCTGGCCGCTCCAGTGGTAGGTGCGGTTGGGGCCGGTGGCGCTGAGCACCGAGCAGAAGTAGGCGTCGCAGATGGTCCAGTTGTCGGCCAGCGCGTAGTGGAACGGGATGTCGGCGCGGGTCAGGTGGCCGAGGGTGCGGACGTTGCCCTTGGCGGCCACCCAGGAGTCCAGCTTGCCGCCGTTCCAGGCCTTGTGCTGGTCGGACCAGCCGTGCGCGAGGTCGCCGTTGCACTGGGCCAGGCGCTCGGGGTCGGCGCCGCCGGCCGGCTTGGTGGCACTGAACTGCCACGGGTACTGGCGGCCGAGCCCGTTCGGCTGGTTGAAGACGCTGTAGCCGCCGGCGATCTGGACGGCGCTGCGGTCGGCGAAGCCCCGGACGCCCTTGAGCATGCCGAAGTAGTGGTCGAAGCTGCGGTTCTCCTGCATGAGGATCACGATGTGCTTGGCGTCCGCGAGGGTGCCGGTGGTGCTCAGTCCGGCGGCCTCGGCCGTGGCGGTGGCGCCGGTCACGGCACCGCCCGCGACCGCCGCGCCCGCCGCCGCGCTCGCCGACAGCGCCATGAACTTCCTACGACTCAGCTCAGCCATCCGAACCGCCGCCCTCTCAGGAGTTGTGCACACAGGTTTGCACTCACCGAACGCGGTGCATCCTGGCCCAGCCCGGCGCGGAAGGCCATGCTTTTCCATGAAGGCTTGTTGGACTGTTCGCCCGCCCGTCGTCGGGCGACCCGCGGGTGAACGGACGGGTCAGCCGTCCTTCACAACGACGCCGAGCGCCTGCGCGAACTGCGGCGCCAGGTCGAACAGTTGGTGCGTGGAGATGAGCGCCCCGCGCAACCCCAGGTGAACGTCGGCCAGGCCGAGCCGGACGGCCCCGCGCAGATCGGCCCGGGTCAGTGCGGCGCCGCCGAGCCGGACCTCCTCCAGGGTGGAGCCGGGGAAGGCCACATCGGTCAGCCGGGCCTCGCCGAAGTCGACGTCGCGCAGCAGGCAGTCCTCGAACACCACGTCCCGCAGCACGGCCGAGCGCAGGTTGACGGCCTCCAGCTTGCACTGGCGGAACACCACCCGGCGCAGCGCGGCCCCGTACCAGGCGACACCGGCGAGCACGGTGCCGAGCAGGGCGCTGTCCTGCCAGTCGCTGTCGGCGAGGTCGGTGGCGACCAGCCGGCTGCTGTGCACCCAGGCCTCGTTGAAGGAGGTGCGGCGGAGCTTGGCGCCGTCGCACTCCACGCCGGTGAAGGCGCACTCCAGGAAGTTCGCGCCGGCGGCCGGGCCGGTCAGGGCCAGGCCGTCGAACAGCACGGTGTCGTAGCGCTGGTCGGGCCGCAGCGGGCCGGTGTGCGGCTCCAGCAGGTGGGCGTACGGCAGCTGGTCCAGCTCGTCGGGGGCGGCGGGGACGCCGGGCATGGAGGCTCGTTCCGGGTCGGTGACGGGGCCCGGCCATCGTCGCACCCGGCCCGTCACGCGCCCCCTCGCGGCCCGCCGCACGAGCTTCGGCCGCGCCTCACCCCCGAGCGGGCACCCGGCCCTCCCGGGCGTGCAGCACCAGCCCGACGGCCACCGTCGCGGCCGCCACCAGCCCCGCCAGCAGCACCCCGGCCTCCCCGGCGAAGGTGCAGGCGAGCACCGCCGCTGCGGCGACCGGCAGCACCGCCTGGGCGGCGCCCTGCTTGGTGTGCCGGGCGTGCAGCAGCCAGACGGTCAGCAGGTACACCGCGGCGGGCACGGTGACCGCGGCGGTCGCGGCGTCGGCCGAGATGTGGGCCTGGCCGACGGCGTACTCGACCGCCACCTCCAGGCCGGCGCCGATCGCGGCGGCCGAGCCGAGCACCAGGTAGTGGCCGTAGCCCCACAGGAAGGCCTGCCGGTTGGTGCGCAGGTGGTCGTGGATCGGCCGGGCGAAGTAGATCCACCAGGCGGCGAAGCAGAGCAGGATGCCGCCGCCGGCGATCGGCAGCAGCTCGCCGAGCGCCTCGTGCTCGTCCAGTGCGGACTGGATGGCGACGGTGGCGGCGGAGACCGTCTCGCCGAGCACGATCAGGGTGAACAGCCCGTAGCGCTCGGCGATGTGGTGCGGGTGCCAGGTGCTCTGGGTGTGCCACTCCGCGAACACCGGGACGGACAGCTCCAGCAGGATGCCGACCGGGATGACGTACGGGCGGGCGTCCTCGGGCACCAGCAGCACCAGCGCCCAGCCCACCTGGCAGACGGTGATCCCGGCGGCGTACCGCAGCGCCATCACGCGGGCGCCGCCGTGCTCGCTGCGGGCCGCGCGCAGCCACTGGGTGACCATGGCGAGGCGCATCACCACGTAGCCGACCACCGAGAGCGTCAGGTCCTGGTCGCCGAACATCCGTGGCACGCCCGCCGCGAGGATGAGCACACCGGTGATCTGCACCAGGGTGGTGATCCGGTAGGGCACGTCGTCCACGTCGTAGGCGGAGGCGAACCAGGTGAAGTTCATCCAGGCCCACCAGATCGCGAAGAACGCGAACGCGAAGCCGACCAGGCCGTTGGCGAGGTGGTCCTCGGTGACGGAGTGGGCGAGCTGGCCGCCGGCCTGGGCCACCGCGACCACGAAGCAGAGGTCGAAGAAGAGTTCCAACGGGGTGGCGGCGCGGTGCGGTTCGTCCCGGCGCCGGGGGACCATCCGCCGCACCGGCCGGGCGTCGTCCGGGGCGCCCGGGTGCGCGCGGTCCTGGTCGGCGCGGTGCGCCGCGCCGCGGTCGGGGGCGCCGCGGTCCGGGTCGGGCAGGGCGGCTTCGCTGGTCATCGGATCGCCTTCGCAGAGGGGCACTGACCTCGCGATCCTGGCAGCCGCACCGCCGGTGCGCACGCATCCGGGCACCCGTCCGCGCGGCACGCCGGACGGCACCTTGCACCCGTTGAGCCCGGTCGTCAGGCAGAGTTGACGGTGCAGTGCGCGATCCGGGTGACAGCTCGACGGCTGTCGGGCGCGCCCTGCGCGCGGTGTCCCGTCCACCCCGGACGGGCCGATAGATTCCACGCCAAGTGGAACGACGACACGGGCGGTCTGCGGGCAACGCGGAAGGTCAAGGCGGACGGCATGGACACGGGGGCGGCACCGCCGGCCCCCGCGCCCACGCCTGAACACCTCGTGATCACCGCGCTGCTCGCCAGCGCCGCCGGTCGCTCGCCCCCGAGCCCGCCCTACTTCTCCCAGCCGACCGAGGTGATGACCGTGTCGGCGAGGCTGCCGGCCCCGAAGTTGGCCAGGCCCTTGCGGACCGCGACGATGCTGGGCCGCTGGTACAGCTCGACGGTGTGGGCGAGTTCCCAGATCTTGACGTCCGCCTGGTTGTAGAGCTTGGCGGCCTCGGCCGGGTCCAGGGTGCCGGCCGCCTTGCGCAGCAGCGAGTCGATCTCCGGGGTGCTCAGCTTCGAGTAGTTGCCGAACACGTTGTCGCCCTGCGGGGCGCGGTAGATCGGCACGGTCTTGGAGAGCGGGAAGGAGCCGGTGTTGCGCCAGCTCGCCAGGTCGAACTTGCCCTCGTTGATGTACTTCGAGAAGTACTCCTTGCTGGGCACCTTGTCGACGACGAGCTTCACGCCGACCTGCTGGAGCATGCTCTGCGCGGCCGCGGCCAGGTCGGACTGCGCCTGCGTGGAGCCGTCGCTCATCACGTAGTGCAGCTCCAGCGGCTGGCCGTCCTTGCTGCGCACCCCGCCGGAGTCCTTCCAGCCGGCCGCGTCCAGCAACTGCTTCGCGGCGGCCGGGTCGTACTTCACCCAGTCGCCGGCGTTGGCCTGGTAGCCCTTCTGGTTGGTCATGAAGAGGTGGTTGTCCAGCGGCTTGAACTCCACCGGGACGCCCTGGTTGACGATCTTGATCAGCGAGGCCCGGTCCAGCGCCTTGCCGAGCGCCTGGCGCACGTGCTGGTCGGCCAGCGCGCCGTTGCCGCCGAAGGAGATGTGCACCTCGTCCCAGGGGGTGCCGGTGCGGATCGCGGCGTCCTTGGAGTCCTTGAGCTGGCCGTACGCGGTCGCGGTGCCGGCGGAGGCGAAGTCCACCTCGTTGTTGAGGAAGGCCTGGGTGATGGCGGCGGAGTCCAGCACCCGGTAGGTGATCTTGTCGAGCTTGGGCTTGGGGCCCCACCAGTCGGGGTTGGGGACGAGGGTGATGGTCTGCGCGGTCTTGTCCGCGTTGCCGATCTTGAACGGGCCGCCGTAGATCGGCACCTGCTCGATCCAGCCCTCGTTGAAGGCCTGCGGGGTGGCGATGCCGGCCGCCGGGAGCAGCGGGCTGAACAGGCTCTGCCAGTCCGCGTACGGCTCGGTGAAGGTGACCTTGACCTCGCTCGGGTCGGCGCCCTGCTCGACCGCGGAGATCTGCTCGTAGCCCGAGGAGTCGGAGAGGTTGTAAGCCGGGTCCTTGCCGTTGGAGGCCTGCCAGACCGCCTTGAAGTCCTGGTAGCCCAGCGGCTTGCCGTCCGACCACTTGGCCTTGGGGTTGAGCTTGTAGGTGATCACCTGCGGCGAGGTGGAGGTGACCTCGGCCGACTGCAGGTACTCCGGGACGGCCTGGTAGACGCCCTTGGCGTCGGAGCGGAAGAGCTTGGCCTCGACGTAGCCCATGATCTCGACGGCGTCGCCGTAGGTGCCGTCGACCTGGTACGGGTTCCACTGGGTGATCCACTGCTGGAGCGGCTCGCGCAGCTCGCCGCCGTCCTTGATCCGGTCCAGCGGCTGCGGGTTGTTGTCCTCCGCGTCCTGGGTCGGCGCCACCGTCTTGGCCACGTCGTTCGCCGAACCGCCGGCCGAGCTGCTGCAGGCGGTGGCGGCCAGCACCACGGCGACGGCGGTGGCCGCGGCGCGGCCGAATCTGCGGGTGGCGAGCGATGCGTCCATCAGGAGTTCCCCGGGGTCTCGAAGAGTCGACGGCCGCCAGGTGTGGCGACACTTGAACGTGGGCAGCCAAGTCGGTGCCGACAGGCAGAACGTAACAGCGGATCAAGTCGACTACCAGGGGGCGGTGTTCAGATCTGATCAGAACGAAACGGGCCGCAACACCGCCGCAACATCCCGTCAGCACCCGTCTGATCCACTGTGACCTGCGCGTTCTCCGAACCGGTCGAACCGCCTCGCAGCGCGACCCCTGGACGGCCGACCCACCGTGCCGTACAACTGCTGCGCGAAGCTGCTGAATCCACCCCTTGAGCGAAGGCCAACGATCATGTTCACCAGGTGTGCGAACTTCCTCGGCGGCATGCCGTGATCCGCTATCTGGCGAAACGGTTGAGCTACTACGCCGTCCTGCTGGTCGTCGCGGTCTTCCTCGCCTACGCCCTGTCCTGCACCGCGCTCGGCCCGCGCGCCTACTTCGAGGCCAAGCAGCCCCGCCCCTCGGCCGCGGCGGTCGACCGCCAGCTCACCGCGCTCAACATCAACGACCGCACCCCGGTGGTGGAGCGGTTCGCCACCTGGGCGGACGGCCTGGTGCTCCACGGCGACCTCGGCCGGACCATCCACAACACCTCGGTCAACGAGGAGTTCGGACGCCGGATCTGGGTGTCGCTGCGGCTGCTGCTGATCGGCAGCCTGCTCGGCATGGTGCTCGGGGTGGCCGGCGGGGCGTGGAGCGCGGTCAAGCAGTACCGGATCTCCGACCGGACGCTGACCGTCTTCTCCTTCGTGCTGCTGTCCACGCCGGTCTTCCTGGTCGCGCTGTTCCTGAAGAACGGCGCCATCGCGGCCAAGGACGCGGCCGGCCACGAGGTGATCCCGTTCACCGGCTACGAGACGCCCAACCTGGCCGGCGGCCTCGGCGCCCACCTCGGCGACTGGGCCCTGCACCTGCTGCTGCCCACCCTGTCGCTGGCGCTCGGCGGCCTCGCCACCTACAGCCGCTACCAGCGCTCCACCATGCTCGACGTGCTCGGCTCCGACTACCTGCGCACCGCCGAGGCCAAGGGCCTGACCCGCACCCGGGCGCTGCTCAAGCACGGCCTGCGCACCGCCGTGATCCCGATGTCGACCATGTTCGCGTACAGCTTCCTGGGCATCTTCACCGGCGCCGCGTTCACCGAGACCATCTTCGGCTGGCACGGCATGGGCGAGTGGTTCATCCAGGCCATCAACGAGCAGGACGTCAACGCCGTGGTCGCCGTCAACCTGTTCGCCGCCGTGGTGATCCTGGCCGCCGGCTTCCTCGCCGACGCCCTGCACGCCGCGCTCGACCCCCGGGTCAGGTACTGATGACCACCACCGCGCTCCCCGACACCCTGCCCGCCCCGGCCGCGGAGGCCGCCCCCGCCGGGCGGCTGCGGCTGGTGCTGACCAGGCTGGCCGCCGCCCGCGGGGTGGTGATCGGCGCCGTGATCGTGCTGCTGCTCTTCCTGCTCGCCTTCGTCGGCCCGTACCTGACGCCCTGGGACTACGCCACGCCGAACTACACGGCGATCCGTCAGGCACCCTCCGCCGAGCACTGGTTCGGCACCAACGGGATCGGCCAGGACGTGTTCGCGCAGACCGTCCGCGGGCTGCAGAAGTCACTGGTCATCGGCCTGCTGGTGGCGCTGTTCTCGACCGTGCTGGCCTCATTGGTGGGGGCCTGCGCCGGGTACTTCGGCGGCTGGGCGGACCGGGTGCTGATGTTCCTGGTCGACCTGATGCTGATCTTCCCCAGCTTCCTGATCATCGCGATCGTGTCGCCGAAGCTGCGCGGCACCGGCTGGCTGGCCTTCGTCCTGCTGCTGGGCCTGTTCAACTGGATGATCACCGCCCGGGTGATCCGCTCGATGACGCTCTCGCTCAAGGAGCGCGAGTTCGTCCGGGCCGCCGAGTTCATGGGCGTCAGACCGTTCCGGATCATCCTGCGGCACATCCTGCCGAACGTCTCCTCCTTCCTGATCATCGACGCCACCATCACGGTCGGCGGCGCGGTGATGAGCGAGGCCGCGCTCTCCTACTTCGGCTTCGGCGTCCGTGCCCCGGACGTCTCGCTGGGCACCCTGCTGGCCGCCGGCACCGGCGACGCGCCGGTCTTCCCCTGGCTGTTCTACTTCGCCGCCGCGCTCCTGGTGCTCTTCGTGCTCGCCGTCAACCTGGTCGGCGACGGGCTGCGCGACGCGCTCGACCCCACCGCCGAGGCGGGCCGCCCGGCCCGCACCGCCACCCGCCGCCTGCGCCGGAGAAACCCGTGACCCCCGCCCTGCTCACCGTCCAGGACCTGACGGTCGACTTCGGCCCCTCCCCCGCCGTCCGCGGCGTCGACCTGGAGCTGCGCCGCGGCGAGACCCTCGGCATCGTCGGCGAGTCCGGCTCCGGGAAGTCGGTCACCGCGCTCGCGGTGCTCGGCCTGCTGCCCGGCACCGCCCGGGTCGGCGGGTCCGTCCGGCTGGAGGGCCGCGAGCTGGTCGGACTGCCCGGCCGCGAACTGGCCCGGATCCGCGGGCGCAAGGTCGCCATGGTCTTCCAGGACCCGCTGTCCGCCTTCACCCCGGTCTACCGGATCGGCGAGCAGATCGCCGAGGCGGTCCGGATCCACCAGCCGCTGGACCGCGCCGCCGCCCGCCGCCGGGCCGCCGAACTCCTCGACCTGGTCGGCATCCCGGCCCCCGAACGGGCCCTGGACAGCTTCCCGCACGAGTTCTCCGGCGGCATGCGCCAGCGCGCCATGATCGCGATGGCGATCGCCAACGACCCCGACATCCTGCTCGCCGACGAGCCCACCACCGCGCTGGACGTCACCATCCAGGCCCAGGTGCTGGAGGTGCTGCGCACCGCACAGCGGGAGACCGGCGCCGCGCTCGTCCTGGTCAGCCACGACCTCGGGGTGATCGCCGGGATGGCCGACCGGGTCGCGGTGATGTACGCCGGGCGGGTGGTGGAGAGCGCACCGGTGGACGAGCTGTTCGCCCGGCCCCGGCACCCGTACACCCTCGGCCTGATCGGCGCCGTCCCCCGGCTGGACGGGCGCGGCGGGCCGCTGGTGCCGATCCCCGGCAGCCCGCCGGCGCCCGGCGAGGGCGGTCCCGGCTGCCCGTTCGCCGCCCGCTGCCCGCTGGTGGAGGACCGCTGCCGGGCCGCCGAGCCCCCGCTCGCCGGTGCCGACGGGCACCTGGCCGCCTGCGTCCGGGCCGAGGAGCTGGCCGAACGCGGCCCGGCCCCGAGCGAGGTCTACCCGGTGCCCGAGCTGCCCGCGCCCGGCCCGGCCGTCCCGCGCGCCGAGCGGCCCCCGGTGCTCGCCGTCACCGCCCTCACCAAGACGTTCCCGCAGCTCAAGGGCGCCGTCTTCAAGCGCAAGGTGGGCGAGGTGTACGCGGTCGACGGGGTCGACCTGGACATCCGGCGCGGCGAGACCCTCGGCCTGGTCGGCGAGTCCGGCTCCGGCAAGTCCACCACCCTGTACGAGCTGCTCCGGCTGGCCCGGCCGCAGTCCGGCCGGATCGAGCTGCTCGGCCAGGACACCGCCGCGCTCGACCGGGCCGCCGCCCACCGGCTCCGGGCCCGGCTGCAGATCGTCTTCCAGGACCCGATGGCCAGCCTCGACCCCCGGATGCCGGTCGGCGACATCATCGCCGAGCCGCTGTACGCGCAGTCCGTCCCCCGGGAGGCGGCGGTGCGCCGGATCCCCGAGCTGCTGCGCCAGGTCGGCCTGGACCCGGCGCACGCCAACCGCTACCCGCACCAGTTCTCCGGCGGCCAGCGGCAGCGGATCTCGATCGCCCGGGCGCTGGCCGTCCGGCCCGAGCTGCTGGTGCTGGACGAACCGGTGTCCGCGCTGGACGTCTCCATCCAGGCCGGCGTGCTCAACCTGCTGCAGCGCCTCAAGGCCGAGCTGGGCCTCGCCTACCTGTTCGTCTCGCACGACCTGTCGGTGATCCGGCACCTGGCCGACCGGGTCAGCGTGATGTACCTGGGCCGCACGGTGGAGACCGGCGCGGTCGCCGAGGTCTTCGACCGGCCCCGGCACCCGTACACCCGGGCGCTGCTGTCGGCCGTCCCGCTGCCCGACCCGGCCGCCGAGCGGGCCCGCACCAAGGTCCTGCTGGCGGGCGACCCGCCGTCCCCGACCGTCCGCCGCGAGGGCTGCCGCTTCCGGGCCCGCTGCCCGGTCCACGCCGCGCTCGACGCCGACCGGCGGACCCGCTGCGAACAGGAGGAACCGCAGCCCACCGAGGCCGCCCCCGGGCTGGATCACACCGCGGCCTGCCACTACCCCGAGGGCGCCTGACGGGTCACGGGTCCCAGCGCTCGGCGGACGGCGGCCGCCAGCCGGGGTCGCCCCGGCGCCACGCGTGGACGCCGGCCACCGTGAGGAGCACGCCGGACAGCAGCAGGACCGCCGGCAGCGCGAGTGCGCCGAGGCCCAGCTGCTGCGGGAACAGCGCGCGCCCCGGCCGGGCGTCGGAGACCAGGACGACGGCCCGGTCACCGGGCACCAGCCGGTCCGAGGCGCTGCCCGGGTCCTCGATCTCCAGCCAGTCGTCCGACGTGGTGCCGGGCAGTGCGACGGTCATCCGGTGCACCCCCTGCCGCGGGCCGGGTCGTGCGTACTCGATCTCGGTCACCACGGCCTCGACCCGGTTCCCGTGCCCGAAGTCGGCCCGGCGTTCGACGTAGCCCGTCCCGCCGACCAGGCCCACCACCATCACCACCGGCCCGACCAGCACGCCCAGGACCAGCCGTCCGCCCGCCATCCGTCCTCCCCTTGCCCGGCCGCACCGTACCAGCGCGGTGGCCCGGCGGACAGGGGGTCGATTTGAGCGCGACCCCGGGTGACCTGTAGTGTTCTCCGGGTCAGACAGGCGCCGCTAGCTCAGTTGGTTAGAGCAGCTGACTCTTAATCAGCGGGTCCGGGGTTCGAGTCCCTGGCGGCGCACAGACAGGGTTCAGGCCCCTTCACCACGGTGGAGGGGCCTGAACCTTTTCCAGCACCCCCGGCACCCCGCGCCGACCACCCCCGCGGACCGTGTATTGTTCTCCGGGTCAGACAGGCGCCGCTAGCTCAGTTGGTTAGAGCAGCTGACTCTTAATCAGCGGGTCCGGGGTTCGAGTCCCTGGCGGCGCACAGACGGTCGAAGGCCCCCTCGTGAGAGCGAGGGGGCCTTCGGCGTTTCAGCAGGTCGCGGCGATCGAGGCGGTCAGCGCGGCGACGAAGCGCTCCCGCACCGCCGGCTCGACCAGGTCGAGCGAGAGGTACGGGTTGAGGTCCTCCAGCTCCACCAGCAGCAGGCCGCCCTCCGGGGTCCGGCAGGCGTCCACCCGCTGGATCCCGTAGGCCAGCGTGTTCCAGTCGGCGAAGTGCTGCGCGAAGGCCAGGTCCTCCTCGCTCGCCGGGTACACCGCGAGCTCCCAGCGGCGCGCCGGGTCCGGGGCGTGCAGCGCGTACTGGAAGACCCGGTCGACGAAGTAGAACGAGACCTCGTACCGGAACGGGATCCGCGGCTGCACCAGCGCGCCCGTGAGGTCGGCTCCCGCCAGCTGCTCGGGCCGCAGGAACCGCAGCCCCACCGAGTCCGCGCCCAGCACCGGCTTGACCGCGTACTCGGCGGCGGCCGGCAGCCGGTCCAGGTGCTCGTGCCGGTCGACCGTCGGTATCACCGGGTGTCCGGCGGCGGTCAGGTCGAGCAGGTACTGCTTGCCGGCCATGTCGCCGCGCCCGGTGAGCGGGTTGTGGACGCGCGTGCCGCGCTCGCGGGCGGCGACGCCGAAGGCCCGGTGGTCGTCCTGGTAGTGGATCACCGGGCCGCTGTTGCGGACCAGCACCACGTCGTAGCCGTCCATCAGGGCGACCGCGTCCCGCGGGTGGCACAGCGCGACGGTGAACCGCTCGCGCAGCCGGCCCGACAGGTACACGTCCTCGTCGCCGTAGCGGCGGCCGTTCGCCGGGTAGCCGAGGTCGGTGACGTACAGGACGCGCGGTCGCCTGGTCATGGGTGGTGCTCCCGATGCACTGGTACGGGTGAGTTCCGGCACCTTACCCGCGCCGGGGACGGCCGCCACCAGGGATTCTTCCGCCAACCGGGGATATATGGGACATAGGTCACTAACGTCTGCGAAGTTGATCAGGCAGGATGGATCGGTCCATATCGTCAACCGGGTGAGCGACCGTCACGGGGCTCGCAGGGAGGTCCTCCGGTGCCCCGCACGACCCAGCAGGCCGACCCCAGTCAGCCGCGCACCAAGCGCCGCCCCCGCCGTACCGGCTGGCGCCGGCTGATACCGACCTGGCGCATGACGCTGGCCGGCCTGATCGCCTCGGCCCTGCTCGGCGTCGGGCTCTTCGTGCTGGGCATCACCCTGGTCAAGGTGCCGGACGCGCACGCCGCCGCCACCGCGCAGAGCAACACCTGGCTCTACCAGGACGGCTCGCTGATCACCCGCACCGGCCAGACCAACCGGCAGAACGTGGGCCTGGACCGGATCTCCCCCGCCGCCCAGCACGCCGCGCTGGCCGCCGAGGACCGGAACTTCTACGACGAGGGCGCGGTCAACCTCAAGGGCATGACCAGGGCCGCGCTGGCCACCGTCTCCGGCGGCGGCACCCAGGGCGGGTCGACCATCACCCAGCAGTACGTCAAGAACACCTACCTCAACCAGAAGCAGACCGTCAGCCGCAAGGTGAAGGAGATCTTCATCGCGATCAAGGTCGACGCGACGCAGAGCAAGGACGAGGTGCTGGCGGGCTACCTCAACACCTCGTACTACGGGCGCGGCGCCTACGGCATCCAGGCCGCCGCCCAGGCGTACTTCGGCGTCGACGCCGCCCGGCTCACCCCCGGCCAGGGCGCCTACCTGGCGGCCCTGCTCAACGCGCCGAGCGCCTACGACGTCTCGACCGCGACCCCGCAGGGCAAGCAGAACGCGGTGAACCGCTGGAACTGGGTGCTGGACGGCATGGTGCAGGAGAAGTGGCTGTCCGCCGAGGAGCGGGCCGCGACCACCTTCCCCGACGTGCTGCGGCCGCGCAGCGCGCCCGGCCTCTCCGGCCAGGCCGGCTACCTGGTGAACGCCGCCACCGACTACCTGACCTCGCACGGCATCCTGACCGACGCCCAGCTCGCCCAGGGCGGCTACACGGTCAAGCTCAGCGTCGACGCCAAGCGCCAGCAGCAGCTGCAGGACGCGGTGACCCACCAGCTCACCGACAACCTCAAGCCGGACAGCCGCAAGCCGGACGCCGCCGCCCAGGCCGGCGCGGTCTCGGTGGACCCGAAGACCGGCGCCGTGGTGGCGCTCTACGGCGGCAGCGACGCCACCAAGCACTGGATCAACAACGCCACCCGGCAGGACTACCAGGTCGGCTCGACCTTCAAGCCGATCGCGCTGGCGGCCGCGCTGGACAGCGGCGCCCGCACCCGCTCCGGCCAGCGGATCACCGCGGACACGGTCTACGACGGGACCAACCGCCGCCCGGTCCAGGGCGGCCAGGGCGTCCCGTTCGCCCCGAAGAACGAGGGTGAGCGCAGCTACGGCCCGATCACCCTCCAGCAGGCCACCGACTGGTCGGTGAACTCGGTCTACGCCCAGCTGGCCCAGGACGCCGGCCTGGAGACCGTCCGAGACACCGCGGTCGCGCTCGGGCTGCCCGCCGACACCCCCGGGCTGAAGGCCCAGGGCGCGATCCCGCTCGGCGTCGCCTCGCCCAGCCCGCTGGAGATGGCCGGGGTGTACGCCACCCTCGACAACGACGGCCAGCAGATCACCCCGTGGCTGGTGGCCTCGCTGGAGCACGGCGGCGAGCAGATGGCGCTGCCCGAGCACAAGGTCACCCAGGCGGTCGGCAAGCAGACTGCCCGGTCGGTCACCTCGATCCTCCAGGGCGTGGTCTCCGACGCGGGCGGCACCGGCTACCGGGCGCAGGAGCTGGGCCGCCCGGCCGCGGGCAAGACCGGCACCACGGACGACGCCAGGTCGGTGTACTTCGTCGGCTACACCCCGGAGCTGGTCACGGCGGTCGGCCTGTTCGGCCAGGACCCGACGGACGGTTCGCAGGTCTCGCTGAACGGGGTCGGCGGCGCCGGCAGCGCGGCGGGCGGGCGGTTCCCGGCGCAGATCTGGACCGATTACATGCGGGCGGCGCTGTCCGGCCGACCCGTCGCCTCGTTCCCGGAGCCGGTGGCCGAGCGGCGTCCCCCGGCGAGCACCCCGGCGCCGACCCCGAGCACGGCACCGGCCTCGCCGTCCGCCACGCCGTCCGCGAGCCCGAGCCCGTCGCAGAGCCAGGCCTGGGGCGGTGACCGCGGCCGGTCCGGTGCCGGGCAGGGCCGCAACCCGTCCCGCACGCCGGCCACCCCGGGCGCCTCGGCGGACCCCGGCGGCTCGACCGCCCCGGACCCGGGTACGGGCGGGTCCACCCCGGCCGCCACCAGCCGCCCCGGCCGTCCCGTCCCGGCCGGCTAGGCCTTCTCTTTCGGATCTTGTCGGATCAGCGCGCGGCGTTGGGCGCCCGGCTGGGCGTGCCGGCGGAACGTCCTCGTGCTGGGTGCACTTGGGCGTTTCGCCGGTGCGTCCAGGCGAGGCTGGATGCCTGGGGGTACCTCCCGGCCGGAGGCTGGGGGAGCGTCGCGCGCCCGGCAAGATCCGAAAGAGAAGGCCTGCAGCCTTCTCGCCCCGTCCGCCCGGGCCGGCCACCGCGGCCCGGGCGGACCACCGCAGGAGCAGGACCAATACGCGAGATTGCACCTTACGTAGACCGTATGCCGACTGGCACAATGCCCGGGTGCACAGCTCCACGCCCTCGCCCCGCCGCTCCGCCCGCTCGCTCGGCCTGCCCCTCGCGCTCGTCTCCGCCTTCGCCTTCGGCGGCTCGGGGACGGCCGCGAAACCGCTGATCGAAGCGGGTCTGTCCTCCCAGCACGTGGTCTGGCTCCGGGTGGCCGGCGCCGCGCTGGTGCTGCTCCCGCTGGCCTGGCGACACCGCGGCGCCGTGCTGCAGCGGCCGGGGGTGCTGATCGGCTTCGGGCTGCTCGCCGTCGCCGGCGTGCAGGCCTGCTACTTCGCGGCGATCGCCCGGATCCCGGTCGGGGTGGCGCTGCTGATCGAGTACCTCGGCCCGCCGCTGCTGCTCGGGTACGTCCGGTTCGTCCAGCGCAAGCCGATCTCCCGGGGCGCGATGGTCGGGGCCTCGGTGGCGGTCGCCGGTCTGGCCTGCGTGGTCGAGGTCTGGAACGGGCTGGGCTTCGACGCGATCGGCGTCCTCTTCGCGCTCGGCGCCGCCGCCTGCCAGGTGGGGTACTTCGTGCTGGCCGACGCCGGCCGCCAGGGCGAGCGGCCGATCGACCCGATCGCCGTCAGCGCCTTCGGCCTGCTGATCGGCGCCGTGGTGCTGACCGCGTTCACCCGGCCCTGGGAGGCCGACTGGGGCCTGCTGGCCGGACAGGTGAGCATGAACGGCCACCAGCTGCCCGCGCTGCTGCCGGCCGCCTGGATGGTGCTGGTGGCTACCGTGCTGGCGTACCTGACCGGCGTGGTCTCGGTGCAGCACCTGTCACCGCCGGTGGCCGGGGTGATCGCGAACCTGGAGGCCGTGGTGGCCACCGTGCTGGCCTGGGTCCTGCTGGGCGAGCACCTCGGGGTGCCGCAGCTGGTGGGCGGTGCGCTGGTCCTGGCGGGCGCCTTCGCGGCGCAGACCAGCAAGCCGGCCGCCACGGCCGGGCCGGACCCGGTGGCCGCAGGCCCCGTGGTCCCGGTGAACTCCGTGGTCCCGACCGAGTCCGTGGCCCCCGTGGACCGGGTGGCTCAGCGGCCGGTCCAGCCGAACCAGTCGAGGTGACCGAGCGGCCACACCACGGCCGTCGCCGGTCCGACCACGTCCGACACCGGCACCGCGCCGCCGCCCGGTCCGTCCCGGTGGTAGCGCGAGTCGGCCGAGTCGCTGCGGTGGTCGCCCTCGACCCAGACGTGCCCCGCCGGCACGGTGACCGGGCCGAAGTCCAGGCCCGAGCAGGAGTCGTCGCCGGCGTGCAGATAGGGCTCGTCGACCGTGCGGCCGTCCACGGTCAGCGTGCTGCCGCTGCACCGCACGGTCTCACCCGCGGTCGCGATCACCCGCTTGACCAGGTAGTTGTCGTCCTTGGGCGGCAGCAGGCCGAGGAAGCTCAGGGTGCTGCCGACCGCGCCGGAGACCGGGTTGGCGGCGGGCGGCGACGGCGGCAGCCAGCCGCCGGGATCGCGGAACACCACCGGCTCGCCCTCCTTGGGCTCCCAGCCGAAGATCGGCGCCAGCTTGTTCACCGCGACCCGGTCGCCGACCTGGAGGGTGTTCTCCATCGACCCCGAGGGGATCGAGAACACCTGGAACAGGCAGGTCTTGATCACCAGCGCCACCACCAGGCCCACCGTGATCATGACGGGGATCTCCACCCACCACGGCCAACGGCGACGGCCGGTCGGCGAGGGCTGGGTCTCGACTGTGGGAGGGGGCTGGGTCACTGATCAGGCCGCCTGCGGAGAGAAGGTGGGAACACCGCACGCTAACTCCGATCGGGACCGACCGCGAAATCCCACCCTTATCCGGAACCGACGCGAACCCCCGCTGGCGCGCGAACTCCGGGGCCCGCGGCCTCAGTCGGCGAGCGGCTCGCTGGCGATCGCCTCGTGGTGGCGGATCACCTCGGCGATGATGAAATTGAGGAATTTCTCGGCGAACACCGGGTCGAGGTGGGCGCCGGCCGCGAGCTCCCGCAGCCGGGTGATCTGCTCCCGCTCCCGGGCCGGGTCCGCCGCGGGCAGCCGGTGCTCGGCCTTCAGCCGTCCGACCCGCTGGGTCGCCTTGAACCGCTCGGCGAGCATGTGCACCACGGCGGCGTCCACGTTGTCGATGCTCTGCCGCAGGCTGGTCAGCTCGGCCCAGACAGCCGCGTCGACCCCCTCCGAGGAAGCGGTGGAGGGGTTCGTGGGCTGGTCCGTCATCGAGTGGCTCCGGGGCTGGCGGCGGTGCTGGCGGGCTGGGTGGCCGGTCGGCGACCGTCCGTGGTCCGGACGGGCGGCCGGGCTCGGGCCGCGGCCAATCTAACAGGGGCGGCCCGGCGGACCTGCGAATTTCGACCGCCGTCCCGCCATCCGGAACGCCGGGCACGGGTACGGCCGGGCACCGGCCCTGCCCGGCGGGGCGGTTCGGCCGCGCACACCCCTCGACCGGTGCGCCCGGGCCGTAGGCTGGGCACCGCAGCACCGGAAGTGACGACCCGACAGTTCCCCCCGCACAGGAGGCATCCGACCGTGGCAACCACCCGCACCGCGCACACCGACTGGGAAGGCGACCTGCTCAAGGGCAGCGGCCTGGTGACCTTCGACTCCTCCGGCATCGGCGAGTACGCCGTGTCCTGGCCCTCCCGCGCCGAGAGCGCGAACGGGAAGACCAGCCCCGAGGAGCTCATCGCCGGCGCGCACTCGGCCTGCTTCTCGATGGCCCTCTCGCACGGCCTGGCCGGCGCCGGCACCCCGCCCACCCGGCTGAACACCAAGGCCGACGTGACCTTCCAGCCCGGCGAGGGCATCACCGGCATCCACCTGACCGTCACCGGCGAGGTGCCCGGCCTCGACCAGGCCGGCTTCGAGGCGGCCGCGCAGGACGCCAAGAAGAACTGCCCGGTGAGCCAGGCGCTGACCGGCACCACCATCACCCTGACGGCGAAGCTCGGCTGACGTCCCGTCGGCTTCCCGCCCCCGCCCCCGGGGTGCGCCTGACGGCGCGCGCCGGGGGCGGGGGCGTACCCGCCGGCGCACTCCCGCGAATCACCCTGGCGGCGGTCGCCCCCGGTTCTCGCGGCCACCTATGATCAGCCGCAGTGGCCTGTTCGCCGCGGGTGTGCTCCGTCCAGTGGTCCCCCGATCCCCGTCGGGCCGGGCCGGGCGTCCCATCCGGGCCCGGCAGCCGGCCACCCCGGTACGGGCGGCCGACCGGATCAGTGCGAGCAGCGGACGGGAGCGTGCCGTGCCGGGCCGGAACGAAGGGGCCGACGCACAGAGCCTGGGCGTCCGGCAGCAGGAGAGCCGCCGGGCCCGCGAGCCACGGCCGGCCCCGGACCACCCCCCGTCCCCCCTGCCGGGTGGCGACGCCCCGGTTGCGGATCCCACCGCCAGCTGCCCCGGCTGCGGCGGCCCGGCCGGCGGCGGCACCCGGCGGCTGCTGTCCGCGCTGCGGGCGAGCGAGTCCCGGTTCCGGGCCGCCTTCGCCGACGCCGGCATCGGGATGGCGCTGATCGACGCCGACGACCACATCATCGAGGCCAATCCGGCCTTCGCCGCGATGGTCGGCCGCGAGCCGAACGAGCTGGTCCGGCTGCACATCCACCAGATCATCGACCCCGAGGACGCCCCCCGCCGGCTCTACCTGGAGCTGCTGCGCGGCGAGCGCGACCGGCTCCGGGTGGAGAAGCAGCTCAAGCACCGCGACGGGCGCACCGTGCTGGGCAAGGTCACCATCTCGCTGATCAGGGACGGCGCCGGACGCCCGCTGTACACCCTGGCCATGGTGGAGGACGTCACCGAGCAGCGGCTGCTGGGCGACCGGCTGGCGTACCAGAGCCTGCACGACCCGCTGACCAGGCTGCCGAACCGGGCGCTGTTCTTCGAGCGGCTGGAGGAGGCCTTCGAGACGGCCGTCGCCCACCCGGCCGCGGCCGGCCCCCGGGAGCCCCGGATGGGCCTGTGCTACGTCGACCTGGACGGCTTCGCGGCGATCAACGAGATGCTCGGCCACCACATCGGCGACCAGCTGCTGGTGGCGGTCGCCGACCGGCTGGAGAGCGGGTTCGCCCAGGAGGAGGGCCGGCTGCTGGCCCGGCTCGGGGGCGACGAGTTCGCGCTGCTGATCACCGGCAGCAGCGGCAGCGGGCAGCTGACCAAGCTGGCGGCCGGCCTGGTCGAGGCGCTGGAGCAGCCGTTCGAGGTGGCCGGCCACCAGCTGACGGTGACCGCCTCGGTCGGCGTGGTGGAGCGGCCGGTGGACGGCACCACCCCGATCGACCTGCTGCGGGACGCGGACTCCACGCTGTACTGGTCCAAGGCGGACGGCCGGGCCCGCTGGACCCTCTACGACCCGGACCGCGGCGCCCACCAGCTCACCCGGCAGCGGCTGGCCACCGCGCTGCGGCCGGCCCTGGAGCGCGGCGAGTTCACCGTGGAGTACCAGCCGCTGGTCGGGCTGTCGGACGGGGTGGTGCGCGGCGCCGAGGCCCTGGTGCGCTGGCGCCACCCCCGGTACGGCACCCTCTCCCCGGACCGTTTCATCCCGCTCGCCGAGGAGTCCGGGGCGATCGTGCCGCTCGGCAAGTGGGTGCTGGAGGAGTCCTGCCGGCAGGCCCGGCGCTGGCTGGCCGAGTTCCCCGACACCGAGACCTTCGTCAGCGTCAACCTGGCCGCCCGGCAGATCTGGGACTCGGACGTGGTGGCGGACGTGGCCGAGGTGCTGGAGTCCACCGGGCTGCCGGCCCGGCTGCTCCAGCTGGAGATCACCGAGAGCGCGGTGCTCGGCCCGGGCGGGCGCCCGCTGCAGGCCCTGCAGGCGCTGGCGGACATGGGCGTGCGGATCGCCATCGACGACTTCGGCACCGGCTACTCGAACCTGGCGTACCTGTCCCGGCTGCCGGTGCACGTGCTGAAGCTCGACGGCACCTTCATCGAGGGCTTCCGGGACGCGGCCCCGCCGGCGCCCGGCTCCGCGGGGGGCGCCCGGACGGACGACGACCCGGAGCGGCGGGCCCGGCGGGACGCGGCGGACGAGCAGATCGTCGGCGCCATGGTGCAGCTCGCCCACGCGCTCGGCCTGACCGTCACCGCCGAGGGGATCGAGAGCGCGGCGCAGGCCGAACGGCTGCGGCTGACCGGGTGCGACACGGCGCAGGGCTGGTACTTCGCCCGCCCCGGGGAGGCCGAGCTGGTCGCGGCGATACTGCGCCGGGACCGCTCGGCCTGACGCCCGGGACGCGCACGCAGCCGATCAGCCGGTCAGGCCGTACGCCTCGGCGATCAGCCCGTAGGAGCGCAGCCGGTTGTCCTGGCCGTGGATGTGCGAGGTGACCATCAGCTCGTCGGCCCCGGTGCGCTTGCGCAGCGCCTCCAGGCCGTCCGCCACCTGGCCGGGGGCGCCGAGCACCACGTTGGCCAGCCAGCTGTCCAGGAAGTCCTCCTCGGCCGGGCTGTACGGGTGGTCGGCGGCCTCCTGCGGGGTGGGGATCAGGCCGGGCCTGCCCTGCCGCAGGCGCAGCATGGCGAGTCCGGCCGAGCGGGCCAGGAAGCGGGCCTGCTGCTCGTCCTCGGCCGCCACCGCGCTCACGCCGATCAGCGCGTACGGCTCGGCCAGCACCGCGGACGGCCGGAAGCTGGAGCGGTACAGGTCGAGGGCGGGCACCGTGTTGGCCGCGCTGAAGTGGTGCGCGAAGGCGAACGGGAGGCCGAGCCGGCCGGCCAGCTGCGCGCTGAAGCCGGAGGAGCCGAGCAGCCAGACCGGCGGGCGCCCGGCGTTGCGGGGCACGGCGGCCAGCCCGGCGTACGGGTGCCCGGCCGGGAAGTCGCCGTCCAGGAAGTGGGTCAGCTCGGCCAGTCGCTGCGGGAAGTCCTCGGCGCCCTCGTCGTCGCCGCGGCGCAGCGCCCGGGCGGTCGCCGGGTCGGTGCCGGGGGCGCGGCCGAGCCCGAGGTCGACCCGGCCGGGGTGGAGCGCCTCCAGCAGCCCGAACTGCTCGGCGATCGCCAGCGGGGCGTGGTTGGGCAGCATCACGCCGCCGGAGCCCAGGCGCAGGGTGCGGGTGTGCGCGCCGAGGTGGGCGAGCAGCACGGCGGGGGTGGAGGAGGCCACGCCCGGCATGCCGTGGTGCTCGGCCACCCAGAACCGGTGGTAGCCCCAGGTCTCGGCGCTGCGGGCCAGCTCGGTGGTGGCCGCCAGGGCCTCGCCGGGGGTCGAGCCGACGCCGACGGTGGCCAGGTCGAGGATCGACAGGGGGGCGGGGGCCGTGCCCCGGGTGCGGCCCCGGATCGGGTCGCCTTCCGCTGTGGTCATGCCGTGCGTCCTCCTGGTCACCGTGGAGCCGTTCTGCTTGCGGTGGGGGACAACCGGCGGTGGCGGCCGGGTGTTCCCGGGTGCGGGACGGCGCGGCGTGGCGGGTGCTGACCCTCCGACAGCGGGCGGGCACGCTTGGCGACTTCACGCCAGCGCGGGAAGTCGCCAACCTCCGGGGGTCGCGGGCGGCCCGATCGTCCGGCAGGCTTGTGGATCAGCGCGGACCACTCACCGGTGCCGCGCCCATGTGCAAGATCGATGGGCTGGACCAGCGCCTTCGATCCCAGCGGCCCCCTGGTACGGCACCCCGGCCCAGGGGGCCGTGCCATGTCCGGGGCCGGGTGGCGCGCCGGCCGGCCGGCGCGGTTCCCGCGGAGGGGTGTGACGTCCGACACCGGGGGTGCTTCATGGCATGAAATGTCGACCCGATAGCGTTACCACCCTTAGCTGCTCTCCCCCGGGCGGTCTGGAGGGAGTACGACCGTGGACGCCGCCACCTTCATCGGTACGTCGTGGATCTGCGCCTTGGCGCTGTGTGCGGTGCTGGGCGACGCGTTCCTGCCGTTCCTGCCGAGCGGCAGCCTGGTGATCCTGGCCGTGCTCAGGACCTCGCAGGTGGACGGCGCCCCGCTGCTGCTCGGGCTCGGGGTGGCGATCGCGTCCTTCCTCGGCGACCTGCTGCTGCTCAATCTGGCCCGGCGCGGCGCGCCCGCGGTCCAGCGCCGGCTGGCGCACCGTCCGAAGCTGGCGGCGAGCGTGGAGCGGATGCAGCAGAGCTTCGCCGGGCGCTCCAGCCGGACCGCGGCGGCGATAGTGATCGTCGCCAGGTTCGTGCCGGCCGGCCGGACGGTGCTGGACCTCGCAGTCGGGCACTCGCCCGAGCGCGGCGGCTTCCTGCGCTGGTCGGCGCTGGCGGCGCTGCTGTGGGCGGCGTACATCGTGAGTCTCGGCTGGCTGAACAGCCACTGGTTCGACACCGCCTGGCTGAGCCTGGCCGTCTCCTGCGCGGCGGCGACCGCGATCAGCACCGCGGTGGCCCGCTGGGCCCGCCGCCGGCGGCACGCCGTCGCGGTCTGAGTCCCGTCCCGGAGCCGCTACCTGCGGGGCTTTGTCCCGGAATCGCAACAGAGCCGGCCGTACCCGAACCCCTGCCCGAACGGACGGCGTGTGTGCTGGTGGCGAGCGCCCCGAGGCTGACCGCTCCCAGGCGCTCGTGACATCCTGTGGGCTGAAATACAGATCAAATGTCCAATTTTGCTAGCACTTGACCTCCGGAGAGGCTGTGGGTTCTCCGGAGGTTCGCTGGGCAGCCGGACTCATCGCGGCAGGGGAGACCACATGAGCACCATCTCGCGCAGGGCAGTGCTGAGCGCCACGGCGGCGACCGCGGCACTCGGAGCGGTCGCCGCGTGTTCCAGCAGCGGCGGATCCGGCGGCAAGACCGGGCCCGGGTCGGACAGCCAGGGTTCCGCCGCCCCCGGCACGGCCACCGCCAAGGAGTCCCCGAAGGGCACCGCGATCGGCGACGGCTCCACCTCGGACACCGGCCCGCAGCCGAACCAGCCCAAGCCGGAGAAGCTCAAGCCGGGCGAGCAGCCCCCGCAGTTCGTGGTGTTCTCCTGGGACGGCGCCGGGGCCACCGACGACGGCCAGTTCGCCCGCTTCCTCAAGGTGGCGGCGGACAACAAGGCCGCGATGACCTTCTTCCTGTCCGGCATCTACACCCTGCCCAAGGAGAAGTCCGGGCTCTACCAGCCGCCCAAGCACCCGGCCGGCGCCTCCGACATCCCCTACCTGTCGGCCGGCGCCGTCAAGAACACCGTCAAGCTGATCAGCGAGGCCTGGCGGGCGGGGCACGAGATCGGCACCCACTTCAACGGCCACTTCTGCTCGACCCGCCAGGACGGCAACGGCGTCAACAAGTGGACCCCGGAGGACTGGGAGAGCGAGATCGCGCAGGCCGTCTCGTTCGTCACCCAGTGGCGGACCAACACCGGCTTCACCGACGTCGAGCCGCTGCCCTTCGACTACCGCAAGGAGCTCATCGGCGGCCGCACGCCGTGCCTGGAGGGCCAGAAGGCCCTGCTGCCGACCGCCGCCAAGCTCGGCTGGAAGTACGACGCCAGCTCGCCGGGCGGCCTGCAGATCTGGCCGCAGAAGGTCCAGGACGGGAAGATCTGGGACTTCCCGCTGCAGGGCATGCCGTTCCCCGGGCACAACTTCCAGGTGCTCTCGATGGACTACAACATCCTCGCCAACCAGTCGGGCGGCTCCACCAAGGGCGACCCGGCCAAGTACAACGACTGGCGCACCCAGGCGCGCGACAGCTACCTGGCCGGCTTCGAGCGCGCCTACACCACCAACCGCGCCCCGCTGTTCATCGGCAACCACTTCGAGCAGTGGAACGGCGGCATCTACATGGACGCCGTCGAGGAGACCATCAAGACCATCGCCGGCAAGCCGGACGTCCGGCTGGTCTCCTTCCGGCAGCTGGTGGAGTGGCTCGAGGTGCAGGACCAGTCCACCCTGCGCAAGCTCCGCACGCTGGGCGTCGGACAGGCGCCGGCCGGCGGCTGGGCCGGCTTCCTCGGCGCCGCGGGCTGACCGGGCCGCGCCGCCCGCCGGTCTCCCGGCGGGCGGCCCCGGTGCGCTACTTCGCGTTCAGGTCCGGCACCCGCCAGTCGATCGGCTCGGTGCCGAACTGCTCCAGCGCCGCGTTGATCTGCGAGAACGGCCGGCTGCCGAAGAACAGCTTGGCCGACAGCGGGGACGGGTGCGCCCCCTGCACCACCACGTGCCGCTCGGTGTCGATCAGCGGCAGCTTCTTCTTCGCGTAGTTGCCCCAGAGCACGAAGACCACCGGCTCCTGCCGCGCACTGACCGCCTTGATCACCGCGTCGGTGAACTTCTCCCAGCCCTTGGCCTTGTGCGAGTTGGCCTCGTGCGCGCGCACCGTGAGCACCGCGTTGAGCAGCAGCACGCCCTGCTCGGCCCAGGGCATCAGGTAGCCGTTGTCGGGGGCCGGGACGCCCAGGTCGGCGTCCAGCTCCTTGAACATGTTGCGCAGCGACGGCGGGGTCCTCACCCCGGGCAGCACCGAGAAGCTCATCCCGTGCGCCTGGCCGTTGTCGTGGTACGGGTCCTGCCCGAGGACCAGCACCCGGACCTGGTCGTACGGGGTGGCCTCCAGGGCGGAGAACTCCTGGCCGCTCGGCGGGAAGACCTCGTGCTCGGCGCGCTGCGCGGCGACGAAGGCCGCCAGCTCGGCGAAGTAGGGCTTCTCCAGCTCCTCCGCCAGCACCTCGCGCCAGGACTCCGGGACCTCGAGACCCGCACCCACGGCCACCTCGGCAACATCCGTCACGACATCAACCTCCCACCGCCGGGCGGCCCACCGGCCCGCCCCGACGCACGACTTCCTCGACACACCGAACGCTACACAGCGGCACCGACACTACGCGGCGCCGAGCACCCGGACGGCCACCGCACGGCGGGACGGCCGAGGCCCCACCGCCCCGGGGCGGGGTGGCGGGGCCTCGGCGGCGTGGCCTCAGATCTGGTCGATCAGATCCGCGATCGACTTGACCACCCGGGTGGGGCGGTACGGGAAGCGCTCCACGTCGGTCTCCGCGGTCAGGCCGGTGAGCACCAGGATCGTCTCCATGCCGGCCTCCATGCCTGCCACGATGTCGGTGTCCATCCGGTCGCCGATCATCACGGCGCTCTCCGAGTGCGCGCCCGCGGTGTTCAGCGCCTCACGCATCATCAGCGGGTTGGGCTTGCCGACGAAGTACGGGTCCACCCCGGTCGCCTTGGTGATCAGCGCGGCGACCGAGCCGGTGGCCGGCAGCACGCCCTCGGTGGAGGGGCCGGTCTCGTCCGGGTTGGTGCAGATGAACCTGGCCCCGCCGTTGATCAGGCGGATCGCCTTGGTCAGCGCCTCGAAGCTGTAGGTGCGGGTCTCGCCCAGCACCACGTAGTCCGGGTTGTTGTCGGTCAGCACGTACCCGGCCTGGTAGAGCGCGGTGGTCAGACCGGCCTCGCCGATCACGTACGCGGTGCCGCCCGGGCGCTGGCCCTTGAGGAACTTGGCGGTGGCCAGCGCGGAGGTCCAGATGCACTCCTCCGGCACCTCCAGGCCCATCCCGGCCAGCCGGGCGCTGAGGTCGCGGGGCGTGTAGATGGAGTTGTTGGTCAGCACCAGGAACGGCTTGCCGGACTCCCGCAGCCGGCGGAGGAACTCCTGGGCGCCGGGGATCGGGGTGCCCTCATGGATGAGCACCCCGTCCATGTCGGTCAGCCACGACTCGATGGGCTTGCGGTCTGCCACGTCGGTGTCTCCTCGGTCTTGCAAAGGCTCTGAACGATCTTGCACATCGCTCCGGACCGGACACCGTCGGCCGGCCGGGCGCCACTGGCTGCCCCAACGCGGACCAGCCTAGTCGCCCGGGGCGGGCCCGCGGGAGGCCCCTCGGCCCGGCACCGGTACCGGCGCTCGCGCGGCGCCCCGCCACCGCTCCCGCGAGCCGGTCCTCAAGGGTGTCTTAAGGCGTCCCTAACAGCGCTGAGCAGGCGTCATTCCCCCTGTCCTGCCCGGCTAGCTTCGTCTGGGGGCCGCGCACCGCGCCGGTTCCCGCCCCCACCCCGACCGTCCCCCGGGCCGCTCCCCGCACCTCCCCGGGACGGGCCATCCGAAGGAGCTCCGCCATGCCCGTCCGCCGTCTCACCGCCACCGCCGCAGCCCTCGCCGGCTGCGCCCTCGCCGGCACGCTGGGGGCGGGCACCGCCTCGGCGCACGGCTCGATGCAGAACCCGCTCAGCCGGGTCGAGGGCTGCTACCTGGAAGGCCCCGAGCACCCGAAGTCCGCCGCCTGCGCGGCCGCCGTCGCCCTCGGCGGCCCGCAGGCGATGTACGACTGGAACGCCGTCCGGATCGGCGACGCCGGCGGCCGGCACCGCCAGCTCATCCCGGACGGCAAGCTGTGCAGCGCGGGCGGCGCCGAGTTCGCCGGCCTGGACCTGCCCCGCGCCGACTGGCCGGCCACCAACCTCACCTCCGGCGCCGACTTCACCTTCCGCTACCACGTGACGGCGCAGCACCGCGGCACCTTCCAGCTCTTCCTGACCAACGCGCAGTACGACCCGGCCCGGCCGCTGCGCTGGTCCGACCTGGAGAGCACGCCGTTCCTGACCGTCACCGACCCCACCGTGTCGGACGGCCAGTACGTGCTGCCCGGCCGGATCCCGGCCGGCCGCACGGGCCGCCAGCTGGTCTACGCGATCTGGCAGCGCTCGGACAGCCCGGAGGCGTTCTACTCCTGCTCGGACGTGGTCTTCGACGGCTCCGGCTCCCCCGCCGGCTCCGCCCCCACCCCGAGCCCCGGCAGCGGCGCCACCCACTCCCACGAGCCGGCCCCGACCTCCCCCGCGCCCGGCACCCCGGGCACGGGCGGCGGGGCACCCGCCCCGGCCGCCCCCGTGGTGGCGACCGACGCCCCCGCGCCGCTGCCGGCCGCCACCACCCAGGGCGCCGCCGCACCGGCGGGCGCCTCCACGGGGGCGGGCGGCTCGGCGGCGGGCGGCACCGAACTCGCCCAGACCGGCAGCAGCCGCGCCACCGGCCTGCTCGGCTCGATCGGCGGCGCGTTCCTGCTGGCCGGCGCCGCCGTGGTGGTGCTCAACCGCCGCCGGCGCCGCCCGGGCTCGCACGCCCGCTGACCGGGGGTCAGCGGCGGGGCGTGATTGAGTAGGGCCATGACCAGCACGCCCCGCCCCCCGTTCCGCGTCGGCCTGATCGGCTACGGCCTGGCCGGCTCCGCTTTCCACGCGCCGCTGATCGCCACCACCCCCGGACTGCGGCTGGACGCGGTGGTCACCGCCAACCCCGACCGCCGCGCCCAGCTGCACCGCGAGCACCCCGGCGCCCGCGCCCTGGACACCCCCGAGCAGCTGTTCGCCGAGGCCGACAGCCTCGACCTGGTGGTGATCGCCTCCCCCAACCGCACCCACGTGCCGCTCGCCCGCGCGGCCCTCGCCGCCGGCCTGGCGACCGTGGTCGACAAGCCGCTCGCCGCCACCGCCGCCGAGGCCCGCGCGCTGTGCGAGCAGGCCGAGCAGGCCGGCACCCTGCTCTCGGTGTTCCAGAACCGCCGCTGGGACGGTGACTTCCTCACCGTCCGCCGGCTGGTCGAGGAGGGCGCGCTCGGCCGGGTGCACCGCTTCGAGTCCCGGTTCGAGCGCTACCGCCCGAAGCCCAAGGCGGGCTGGCGCGAGCTGGCCGACCCGGCCGAGGTCGGCGGCACCCTCTACGACCTGGGCAGCCACCTGGTCGACCAGGCGATCACCCTGTTCGGCCCGGTCGAGTCGGTCTACGCGGAGATCGACACCCGCCGGGACGGCGCGGTCGTCGACGACGACGCCTTCCTCGCGCTCACCCACGCCGGCGGCGTCCGCTCCCACCTGTGGACCAGCGCGATCGCCCCGCTCGGCGGCCCCCGGCTGCGGGTGCTCGGCGACGCGGCCGGCTACGTGAAGTCCGGCATGGACCCGCAGGAGGCCGACCTGCGGGCCGGCCGCCGCCCCGGCGACGGCACCCCGTGGGGCGCCGACGTCCCGGCCGGGTACGGCAGCCTGGGCACCGACGAGGAGTCCTCGCCGCTCGCCACCGACCCCGGCGACTACCCCGCCTACTACGCGGGCATCGCCGCCTCGCTCGCCACCGGCGCCCCGCCGCCGGTCGACCCGCGCGACGCCGTCGCCGCCCTCACCGTCCTGGAGGCCGCCCGCACCTCCGACACCACCCGCTCGGTGGTCCCGCTCGGCTGAGCCCCACCGCGAGGCCCCCACGGCCCGGGTGACCCGCGTCACACGCCGGAAGGTGGCGTCCGGCCACCCGGGTACCGCACATTCGAAGAGGACGATCCGCAGCGCACCGGCCCCGGCACACCTCGCCGGGCGCCGTCCGCGCCCCGACCCGAGAAGGAGGTACGGCGATGTCCTTGCTCACCGTGCTGCTCGGGCTGGTCCGGCTGCTGACCGGTGACCTGCTCACCGGCTCCCCCGGGCTGACGGTCGCCGCCGCGGCCGCCGCCGTGGTGTTGGTCTCGGGTGCCGTCGCCGGCACCCTGGCCGCCGCCCGGCTGCTCGGGGCCCGGGCCCCGGCCGCCGTCCGCAGCGGGGTGCTGCGCCGCCGCGCGTACCGGACGGCCTTCCTCCCCCAGCGTGATCCGGACGCCCGCGGCCGTCGCCGCCCCAGGGCGCCCGGCGCGGCCCCGGCGGCCGCGTAACCCCTCACCACCCCGGTGCCCACCGTGCGCCCCGGCCCCGCGCGGCCGCCCTCCGCCGTCATCGATGATCCCAGAGACCCTCGGAGGGCTCGCTCCCCATGTCCCTTTTCGCCGTGCTCGACCCGGCCGTCCGGCTGGCCCACGACCTCGTCTCCACGCTCGCCCAGGTGATGCCGACCGCGCTCGCCATCGTGCTGTTCACCGTCGCCGTCCGGCTGGCGCTGCACCCGCTCGCGCGGGCCGCGGCCCGCGGCGAGAAGAGCCGGATGCGGCTGGCGCCGCAGGTCGCCGAACTCAACCGCAAGCACAAGGGCAAGCCGGAGAAGCTCCAGGCCGCGATGGCCGAGCTCTACCGGACCGAGAAGGCCTCACCGCTGGCGGGCTGCCTGCCGATGCTGGTGCAGGTCCCGTTCTTCTCGGTGATGTACCGGCTGTTCACCGGCCACAACGACCTGCTGGAGCACACCCTGTTCGGCACCCCGCTCGGCCTGCACCTGAACGCGGCGCACGGCCCGGGGCAGTTCCTGGTCTTCGGAGCGCTGTACGCGGCGCTCGGCGCGGTCGGCTACGCCTCCTTCCGGCGCGCACGCCGGCTCTCCGCGGGCTCCACGGCGCCCGGTACGGCGTTCGCGCCGTACCTGTCCTTCCTGACCGTGCTGTTCGCGGCCGTCGTGCCGCTGGCGGCCGGGCTCTACCTGCTCACCACCACCGCCTGGACGGTGGCCGAGCGCGCCTGGCTGCACCGCGACGCCCCGGCGCCGGTCCCGGCGGTGCTCGCCAAGGCGGCCTAGGTTGTTGTCCCGGCCGGCAGCCCTTGGGTGCCGGCCGGGGAGCGCCGCCGGCTCAGCGCCAGGCGGCCAGGTGCGCGTCGATCTCGGCGGTCAGCCGTGCCTTGCCGGCCTGGTCCAGGAAGGACGCCTCGACGGCGTTCCTGGCCAGCGCGGCGACCCCGGACTCGTCCAGGTCGAGCAGCCGGGCCGCGACCGCGTACTCGGTGTTGAGGTCGGTGCCGAACATCGGCGGGTCGTCGCTGTTGACGGTGACCAGCAGCCCGGCGTCGACCATCTGCCGGATCGGGTGCTCCTCGATCCGCTCCACCGCCCGGGTGGCGATGTTGGAGGTCGGGCAGACCTCCAGCGCGATCCGGTGCTCGCCGAGGTGGTCGAGCAGGGCCCGGTCCTGGACCGCCTGGGTGCCGTGGCCGATCCGCTCGGCGCCCAGCACCCGCAGGGCGTCCCAGACCGTCTCGGGGCCGGTGGTCTCACCGGCGTGCGGGACGCTGCGCAGGCCCGCCGCGCGGGCCCGGTCGAAGTACGGCTTGAACTGCGGGCGCGGCACCCCGATCTCCGGACCGCCGAGGCCGAAGCTGACCAGGCCCTCCGGGGCCAGGTCGACGGCCAGCCGGGCGGTCTCCTCGGCGGCGGCCAGACCGGCCTCGCCGGGGATGTCGAAGCACCACCGCAGCACCACCCCGAGCTCCTTCTCGGCGGCCTTGCGGGCGTCCTCGATGGCCTCCATGAAGGCCACGTCCGGGATGCCGCGGCTGACCGAGGAGTACGGCGTGACGGTGAGCTCGGCGTACCGGATCTGCTGGCGGGCCATGTCCTCGGCCACGCCGTAGGTCAGCGCCCGGACGTCCTCGGCGTCCCGGATCAGGTCGACCACGCTCAGGTACACCTCGATGAAGTGCGCGAAGTCGGTGAAGGTGAAGTAGTCGGCCAGCGCGGCCGGGTCCAGCGGCACCTTGGTCCGGCCCTCGTGCCGGGCGGCGAGCTCGGCCACCACCCGCGGCGAGGCGGAACCGACGTGGTGGACGTGCAGCTCGGCCTTGGGCATCCCGGCGATGAACGCCTCGATCCCGCTCTTCTCCTCAGCCACCGGACGCTCCTTCATCGCTCTGCCGAACCTGTCCGGTTCATCGTACGGATCTTCGGGCCCCGCTCCGCCCCGCACCGCTCCGCCCCGCTCCGCCCCGCCCCGCACCGCGGCCGCCCCGGCCGGTCAGCCGCCCGCCGCCACCGCCACCGTGTGGATCAGCAGGCCGGCCAACGCGCCCACCACCGTGCCGTTGATCCGGATGAACTGCAGGTCACGCCCGACATTGGCCTCGATCTTGCGGGAGGCGTCGGCCGCGTCCCAGCCGGCCACCGTGTCCGAGATCAGCGAGGTGATCTCCTCGCGGTAGGTCTCCACCACGTACTGCGCGGCGTCCTGCAGCCAGCCGTCGGCCTTCTCCTGGAGCCGGGTGTCGGTGGCCAGCCGCCGGCCGAGGCGGCGCAGCCCGTCCCGGATCCGCTGCCGCAGCTCGCTGTCCTCGTCCTCGGCGGCGGTGAGCACCAGCGTCCGCACGGCCGTCCAGGTGGAGGCGATCAGGTCCTGCACCTCGTCCCGGGCGAGCAGTTCGGTCTTGGCCCGCTCGACCCGGGCGATGGTGTCCGGGTCGTGCTGGAGCTCGACCGCGAAGTCCGCCAGGAAGTTGTCGACGGCGCCCCGGGCGGCGTGCTGCGGGTCGTCGCGGATGTCGGTGACGAAGCGCAGCAGCTCCTTGTAGACCCGCTCGCCGACCTGGTGGTCGACGAACTTCGGCGTCCACCCCGGGGTCTTCGCGGTGACCCGCCGCACCACGTCCTCGTGGTGCTCGGTCAGCCAGTCGTGCGCCCGGACGGTGATCAGGTCCACCACCCCGTGGTGCCCGCCGTCGCCGACCACCTTGGCCAGCAGCCGGCCGGCGGGCTCGGCGACCGAGGTGGCGGCGGCCCGGCGGGTGACCGCCTCGGCGACCACCGCCTGCACGTCCTCGTCGCGCAGCACCGCCAGCACGCCGCGCAGCGCTGCCGCCGCCTCCCGGGTGACCCGCTCGGCGCTGCCGGGCGCGGCCAGCCACTCGCCGAGCCGGCGGGCGATCCCGATCGAACCCAACCGGGCCCGGACCACCGGCGCGGAGAGGAAGTTGTCCCCGACGAAGTCGCCCAGCGAACGGCCGAAGGCGTCCTTCTTGGTGGGGATGATCGCGGTGTGCGGGATGGGCAGCCCGAACGGGCGGCGGAACAGCGCGGTCACCGCGAACCAGTCCGCCAGCGCACCGACCATGCCCGCCTCGGCGGCGGCCGCCAGGTAGCCCGCCCAGGCACCGGCGCCGGCCGCGTCCGCCCAGGTGGCCAGCGCGAACACCAGGGTGGCGAGGGCCAGCAGGCCGGTCGCGATGGTCTTCATCCGCCGCACGCCCCGGCGCTTCTCCTCGTCCGCGGCCGTGAAGCTCACTCCGGGGGCGCGCCGGGGCGGCTCGGCCTGGCCCGCACTCTGATCAAGGGTCACCCCGACAGTCTGCCCCGCCGGCCGCCGCGACGGGCCTCAGACCCCGCCACCGCCCAGCACGATCCGCCGCACGCCCTCCCAGCGGGCCGGATCGGTGACGCCCCGGCCGTCCAGCAGCACCCGCACCGCCGGGTGGTCGACCGAGCCGAGCTCCCGGTACTCGGGGTGGTCCGCCTGCACCACCAGCGCGCTCACCGGCTTCCCCTCGTCCGCGGGCAGCCCGAGCGCCGCCAGCTCCTCCGGCCCGTACAGCGGATCGCTGACGTACGGCCGGGCGCCGGCCGCCCGGAGCGCCTCGACCAGCGGGAAGACCCCGGAGCGGGCGGTGCGCCGCACCCCGCCCCGGTACGCGGCCCCGAGCACCCCCACCCCGACCCCGGCCAGCGGGCCGAGCGCCCCCTCCAGCAGGCCGACCGCGTACGCCGGCACCGCCTCGTTGGCCTCCCGGGCGGCCCGGACCACGGTGGCGTGCGGGTCGTTCCACAGGTAGAGCCGCGGGTGGACCGGCACCCGGTGGCCGCCGACCGCGATGCCGGGCCGGTGCAGATGGCTGGACGGCTGCGAGTTGCAGGCCTCGATCACCCGGGCCAGGTCGACCCCGACCCGGTCCGCGTACCGGGCGAACTGGTTGGCCAGGGCGATGTTGACGTCCCGGTAGGTGCTCCCGGCGAGCCTGGCGAACTCGGCGGCCTCCGCCGAGTCCAGCGGCCACACACCGTTCGGCCGCTCCAGGTCGGGGCGCGGGTCGAAGTCCAGCACCGCCCGGTAGAACTCCGCGCCCTGCTCGGTGGAGCCCTCGTCGATCCCGCCCACCAGCTTGGGGTTGCACCGCAGGTCGGCCAGCACCCGCCCGGCGCGGACCCGCTCCGGGCTGAACACCAGGGCGAAGTCCCGGCCGGCCACCAGCCCGGAGCCGGCCTCCAGCCGGCGCGCGAAGCGGCCCCGGACGGTGCCGACCGGCAGCGCGGTCTCGTAACTCACCAGGGCCGCCCGCCGCAGGCCGCCCGCCACCGCGTCGGTGACCGCGTCCAGCACCGAGAAGTCGGGCTCGCCGTCCTCGTCGGTGGGCAGCGGCGCCGTGATCACGATCGCCGCCGCGCCGGCCGCCGCCGCCGCGGTGTCGGTGGTGGCCCGCAGCCGGCCGTCCGCGACCACCTCGGCGAGCAGCTCGGCCAGGTCCGCCTCACCCGCGAACGGCGGCCGGCCCGCCGCCACCGCGGCCACCACCTCGGGCGCGGTGTCCGCCCCGGTGACCAGATGGCCCTTCGACGCGCACCGCACCGCCAGCGGCAGCCCGGCCCTGCCCAGGCCCACCACGCAGATGTCCATCATGTTCAGCTCCCTGCCGCCTTCACCGGCCGGGCGTCCCGCCAGGCCCGGCGCCACCCGCGTGCGCTGCGCCGGACCCGGCGCGGCACCAGTCGGCGCCACCCCGGCGGCCGCACGGCGGGGCCCCCGGGAAGTTCGAAGAGCGCGTCGGGCAGGCCGAGCCGGGCGTCCCGGAAGACCGGGTACCCGGCGTAGCTGCGCCCGGCGCGCCGGACCGCCGGCGGCGTCCCGTGCACCGCCTCGTACGCGATCAGGCCGCACAGCGCGGCCCGCTCGCCGCGCCGGGCGAGGGCCAGGCGCAGCCGGGCGGCGACCGGCAACCGGACGAACAGGCCCGGCGAGCAGTGCCGGTCGACCAGGCGGCCGACCTCCCGCAGCAGGTCCTCCTGGTCCGGCGCGGTCAGCGCGAGGAACGGCGGCCGCAGCAGGCGCGGCAGGTCCCGGCCGAAGTGCCGGCGGCGGATCGCCTCGCGCGCCGGCCCCGGGCCGGCCCGCTCGACCAGCTCCTGGACGGCCCGGACCGCGCGCAGCTCCTCCCGCAGGTCCGGGGGGCCCGCCGGGCCGGGCACCGGATGGACGTGCTCGTGGTCGGCCAGCACCGAGATCCGCCGGGCGAGCAGCAGCGCCGCCACCGCGAACGGCTGCTCCGCCAGGGCCGGCAGGTCCGGTCGCCGGCGCAGGCCGTGCCGGACGACCAGCTCGCGGCGCAGCAGCAGCGCGCCGCCGCTCCCCCCGGCCGGCGCCGGGTCGGCGAAGGCCACCCGCGCGGCGGTCGCGGCCCGCAGGCCCCTCGCCGGCTCGCCGGCCGTACGGGCCAGCAGCACATCGGAGGACCACCGGTCGGCGGCGTCCACCAGCCGCTCCAGTGCCTCGGTGTCGAGCCGCTGGTCCGCGCCGAGGCGCAGCAGGTACCGGCCGCGGGCGTGCGCGGTGGCCAGGTCGAGCGGGTGCCCGGGGCCGCCCGCCGCGTCGGCCGGCCCGAGGAGCACGCACCGGCCGGGGTAGCGCGCGGCGAACCGCCGCAGCTGCTCGCCGCCGCTCGGGCGCAGGTCGACCGCCACCACCTCGGCCCGTCCGGCGCCGATGGACTGCCCGGCCAGCGAGGCCAGGCAGTCCGCCAGGTGCGGGGCGGCGTCGTGGACGGCGATCACGACGCTGACATCGGCTACGGTCATCGAATCCTCACGCGGCGGCGCAGTCACCAGGTGACAACGGGCCCGGCCCGGTCCCGGTCACCACGATCACTCCAACGGGCCAGGGCCACCGCGCCCCGGACGCCCTGCGGTCAGCCGATCGCCACCTCCGCGTACATCCGGGCGATCACGTCCTCGATCGCCGGTTCGCGCACGGACAGGTCGACCAGCGGGTAGCGGGCCGCCACCGCCGCCAGCAGCGGGGCCGCACTCTCCTGGGCGGGGAAGGCCAGCCACTGCCGCGGTCCCTCGACCCGCACCACCCGGGCCCCGGCCACCTCGATCGCCGGCCGCGGCTCGGCCAGGTCGACCACCAGGGTGCGCTCGCTCTCCCCGGCCGCGTGCAGCCCGTCCAGGCCGCCGTCGTAGACCAGCCGACCGTGGTCGATCACCATCACCCGGCCGCAGAGCTGCTCGATGTCGGTGAGGTCGTGGGTGGTGAGCAGCACGGTGGTGCCCCGGTCGGTGTTGACCTCGCGCAGGAACTCCCGGACCTTGGCCTTGCTGATCACGTCCAGGCCGATGGTCGGCTCGTCCAGGTAGAGCACCTGCGGGTCGTGCAGCAGCGCCGCCGCCAGGTCGCCGCGCATCCGCTGGCCGAGCGAGAGCTGCCGGACGGGGGTGTCCAGCAGCGGGCCGAGGTCGAGCAGGTCGACGCAGCGGGCGAGGTTGGCCCGGTACCGGGCCTCCGGGATGCGGTAGATCCGGCGGGCCAGTTCGTAGGAGTCGCGCAGCGGCAGGTCCCACCAGAGCGTGGTGCGCTGGCCGAAGACCACGCCGATCCGCTGGGCCAGCCGGGTCCGCTCGCGGGCCGGGTCCACGCCCGCCACCCGCAGCCGTCCCGAGCTGGGCACCAGGATGCCGGTGAGCATCTTGATGGTGGTGGACTTGCCCGCCCCGTTCGGGCCGATGTAGCCGACGCACTCGCCCGCGCCGACCGTGAAGCTCAGCCCGTCCACCGCGCGGACCTCGCGCTTCTCCCGGCGCAGCCGGCCGGCCCGGGCGCGTACCGTGAAGCTGCGCCCGACGTCCTCGAGTTCGATCAGTGCCATGTCCGACTCCTGTGTCCAGATGGTCAGTTGGTGGTGGTCCGTCGGTCGCGGTCAGTTGCCGGTGCCGCGGTAGGCGCGCAGGCCCGCGCGCCAGGCCGCGGCGGCGGCCAGCACGCAGAGCGCCGCAGCCAGCGGGGAGGCGAAGCGGAAGGCCCCGGGCAGGCCGAGCGGGTCCGGCCGGTCGAGGATCCGCAGCGCGGGCAGCCAGTTGACGAAGGCCAGCGGCACGCCGAAGACGGTGCCGGCGACCAGCTCCTTGGCGAAGATGGTGGGCGGGTACTGGAGCATGGTGGCGCCGCCGTAGGTGAAGGAGTTCTGCAGCTCCTTGGCCTCGTCCCACCAGAACTGGATGCTGGCGCCGCCGATGAAGACGCAGGCGAAGATGACCGTGCCGCTCACCAGCATCATCGGCATCAGCAGCACCCGGTCCAGGGTCCAGTGCACGGACAGCTCGCTCAGCGACCAGAGCAGCAGCGCGCCCGCCTGGAGCGGCCGGCCGAGCCGGCGCAGCGAGAACCGTTCGGCGCACAGCTGGGCGAGCGCGGGCGCCGGCCGGATCAGCACGATGTCCAGCGTGCCGGCGCGGATCCGCTGCCCGAGCGCGTCGATGCTGCCGACCATCAGGTTGGCCATCCCCAGCGCGATGCCGGAGGTGCCGTACAGGAAGGCGAGTTCGGGCAGCGTCCAGCCGCCGAGGGTGTCGGTGTGCCGGAACATCAGCACCAGCACCACGAAGTCCAGCGAGTTGGTGGCGGTGTTGGCGCACAGCATCAGGACGAACGAGGCCCGGTACGCCATCACCGAGCGGGTCCACATCCCCGCCACCAGCCACCACGAGCGCACCGACCAGCCGGCCCGGTCCAGCAGCGTGTCAGCCACCCTGGACCACCACCTTGCGGGTGGCGAGCAGTTGGACACCGCGGCCGGCCGCGAGCAGCAGCACCGCCCAGAGCGCCTGGAAGCCGAGCCCGGTGAACAGCGCCGGCCCGGTGCGGCGCTCCAGCAGGATGTCGGTGGGCACCGAGATCAGCGCCGCCCAGGGCAGGTCCACCGCGATCCGGCCGAGCCAGCCGGGGAACAGCGCGAGCGGCAGCAGCATGCCGGAGAAGAACATCGCGACCACCAGCATCACCGCCCGTACGCCCTCGGAGTCGTGCAGCCAGAAGCCGGTCAGCGAGACCAGGAAGCGCAGCCCGAAGCTGACCACCACGGCGAGCAGCACCGAGAGCAGGAACGCCGCCCAGACGCCGGGGCGGGTGGACAGCCGGGTGTCGAAGACCAGCAGCCCGACCACGGTGGGCAGCGCGCCCCGGCTGATCAGGTGGAAGCCGGCCCGGCCGAGGTCGGTCGCCAGCCACCAGCCCTGGAAGTCGACCGGCCGGTAGAGGTCGACGGCGATGTCGCCGGTCCGGAACCGGTCCTGCACGTCGTCCTGGAACCCGCCGCCCCAGACCGCGACGGTGACCAGCAGGGCCTGGCTGATCCAGATGTAGCTGACGGCCTGCCGGGTGTCGTACCCGCCGAGGCCGGGCCTGGCCTGCCAGAGCGCGAGGAAGGTGTAGGCCAGGATGCAGCCGAACACGGTGTTGGTGAAGGCGCCGGCCAGGGTCGCGGCGCGGTAGGTCGAGTAGCGGCGGAAGGCGCCGCGGGCGACCGCGAGGTAGAGCTGCGCCGTGCCCCCGGGCACCGGCCTGAGCTGCGCTGTTAACGTCACAATATCTCCTTGTCGACTTATCGCAGCAGAGCGGTCCACACCCGCCGGCAGCGCCGGAGCACCGGGCGCGCAGAAATGCGCGAAGTCGCCAGGGCAGCCGGAACGGCCCCGACCGTCGGGCCCCCGGGGGTGCCGGGGCGACGTGCGGAGCTGGTCCGAGGCGCTGTTCAGATGTGGACTACGACCGTATCGTCACCGCTGCGCACGCGCAGCCGGATTACGCCAACCCGCCGCGCGGGCCCGGCGCCTGACGGTCGGCGCAGGCTTTGAAGCACCGGCCTTGAAGCACCGGCCTGGAGGGACAGGCCTAGAGGTACAGGCCGGTCGAGCCCTCCGTGTCGGCGAAGCGGCCCGCCGCCACCGCGTGCAGGTCACGCTCGCGCAGCAGCACGTACGTGGTGCCGCGCACCTCGACCTCCAGCTTGTCCTCCGGGTCGTACAGCACCCGGTCACCGGGCTCGACCGAGCGCACGCTCTGGCCGACCGCCACCGCCTCCGCCCAGGCGCACCGCTTGCTCAGCTCCGCGGTCGCGGGGATCAGGATGCCGCCGGTCGAGCGGCGCTCGCCCTCGCTGCCCTCGGTCCTCACCAGCACCCGGTCGTGCAGCATCCGGATCGGCAGCTTCTCCCCCAGCCGGTCGTGGCGGGGCTCGTCGTGCACCAGGCTCAGGTCGTCGTTCTTGCTCACGTCCCGACCGTACCCGCCCCGGGCGCGCGCGGCGCCGTCACCCCGGCGTCCGGCCGTCGCGCCCGGCCGTCACTCCCGGCAACGGCGACGGCGACGACAACGGGGCCGGGCGGGTCGACCCCCGCCCGGCCCCGCCCGGCTCTCCCCCGACCGTTCGCCGGCCCGGCCGCGGCTCAGCCCTTGCGGCGCTTGCGGGCCGAGGCCACCAGCAGCAGCACGCCCGTGCCGACCAGCGCGACCGGGATGATCCGCTCCTTGCGCGGCCGGCCCTTCTCGTCGGTGAACTGCGCCTTCACCCGCTCCACCGCACCGCTCGCGGTCACGTACGCCCGGCCGGCCTTCTGCTCCACCGAGGCCAGCACCTTCGCCTTGGTCTGCGCGGCGACGGTCGCCGGGTGCACCCGCATCGCCAGCTCGTCCAGGGTCGACGCGAGCCGGTCACGGGTCCGGGTGATGTCCGCCTCGATCTGGGCCGTCGACCGGGCCGCCTTGTCCTTCGTGCTCGCCTCGCCCACGCGGGCCACCCCTCTTCTTCCTGCCGTTGTCCGGTACGACAGAACCAGTCTGTCAGCTCCCCGCCCCGGCCGCGCAGCGCCACCCACCAACGGAGGTAGGTTGGCCGTGGTACGACCACCCAGTCCACGCACGAGGAGAGATCCACCGTGAGCGAGCGCCTTCAGGCCGGCGACACCGCCCCCGCCTTCACCCTGTCCGACGCCGACGGCAACCAGGTGTCCCTCGCCGACCACCTCGGCCGCAAGGTGATCGTGTACTTCTACCCGGCCGCCCTCACCCCCGGCTGCACCACCCAGGCCTGCGACTTCACCGACAACCTGGCGGTCTTCGCCGGCGCCGGCTACGACGTGCTCGGCATCTCCCCGGACAAGCCCGAGAAGCTCGGCAAGTTCCGCGACACCGAGAACCTGAAGGTCACCCTGCTCGCCGACCCGGACCACGCCGTCCTGGAGGCCTACGGCGCCTACGGGGAGAAGCAGAACTACGGCCGCACCTACGTCGGGGTGATCCGCTCCACCGTCGTCGTCGACGAGGAGGGCAAGGTCGAGCGCGCCCTCTACAACGTCAAGGCCACCGGCCACGTCGCCAAGCTGCTCCGCGACCTCAAGATCGCCGCGGCCTGACCGGTCGGGTCGGCGCCGCCCGGGCGCTCAACCGGCCTGGCGCTCAACCGGCCGCCCCGGTGGCCGCGATCCGGGCGGCGAGGGCCGGCGCCAGCGGGTACGGGCGCTCCACCGGCAGCAGCGCCCCGGCGCCGGCCACGTCACCGGCCCGCACCAGCGCGTGCGCCCGGTGGGCGAGCCCGGTGACGTCCTCGATCCCGGTGATCCACCCGTCCGCGTAGCGGCGCACCGCCGCGCCGGTCAGCCCGACCTGGATCGCGCGGTGCGCCAGCGGGCCGAGCCGCACCGAACGCTCCGGGTCCCACTGGATCCGGACCGGGCTGGCGGCCAGCTCGGCCTTCCAGTCGGCGGCCGAGGCGTGCCGATGCCGGTCCTGGTGGCTCAGGCACGCGTGCGCGAGCGCCCACTCGAAGCCCTCGCGGCTGATCCGCACGGCCAGCACCCGCTCCTGGCCCGCCTTGGCCGCCCACCCCGAGCGGTACATCATCCAGCGGAACGACGGCTTGATCCAGGTCATCCGCTCCCGCTTGAACGGCGCCACGAACGTCCCGGCGACCAGGGCCGGTTCGGCGATCGCGGCCGGGTACGCCTGGTACACCACCAGGGTGGTGTCGTCGTACGCGGCGCGGATCTCGCGCAGCGGCGGCTCGGACATCGCGGGGCTCCCAAGGTGTCGCAGGGTGCGGTCGGGGGTGCCCAGCCTCCCAGCCCGGCCGGCCGGCGACGAGCGGATTTCCACCCGCCGCCGGCCGGCCCGGACACGTTGGAGCGGTGGCGGCCGACCCCCCGACCGGGTCGACCGCCACCGCCGTCTCACACCTCGGGTCAGCAGACCCCGAGGTCGCTCCACACGCCCCACTGACCGGTGGTCGAGGGGTCCTCATTGGTGGTCCACCACTTGTTGCTGTACTGGTGGCCCTTCCACGACACCTTGGTGCCGGTGGTGGCGTAGACCGTCGCGGCGTTCCAGCTGGGCGCGGTGCAGCTGCCGCCGGTCGGGCTCGCCGACTGCGAGGGGCTGGCCGAGGCCGACGGGCTCGCGGACTGCGACGGGCTGGCCGAAGCGCTCGGGCTGGCCGACTGCGACGGGCTCGCCGAAGCGCTCGGGCTGCTCGACTGCGAGGGGCTCGGCGAGGCCGTGCCGCCCCCGGTCGAGCCGCGGGTCAGGTCGCCCGCCAGGCCGTACAGCGTGCCGCCGACGTTGACCGTCCAGTTCGCCGGGGTCGAGACCGGCAGGTAGTAGACGAAGTCCAGGTCGACCGAGGCACCCGGGGCCAGCGACTGCCAGCCCGGCAGCTTGACCGAGACCCGGTTGTACGTCCCCTTCAGGCCGCCCACGTTGTTCGCCGCGGTGTGGTCCTGCCGGATCACGGTCAGCCCGAAACCGGACTGGTCCTTGGCGTTGCCCGGCGCCGAGTTGGCGTAGTCGAACTGGAACTCGGTGCCGCCCGGCAGGGTCTGGGTCGAGTTGTTGACGATGTGGATCTTCGGGTTGATCGGGTAGTTCGAGTCACCCAGCGCGAAGTTGGTGAACGACACGTCGATCGGCAGGGTCTGGGCCGGCAGCGCGACCGTCGAGCGCACCGCGCCGTACGGCGAGGCCGCCTTGAACTTGTCGTACATCAGCGAGGTCAGGGTCGACCCCGGCACGTACTCGCCCTTGCCACCGTTGGCGGTGGCGTCCCACCTGTAGTCGCCCGCCAGCTCCCAGATCATCGTGCCGCCGGCACCCTGGTCGACGACGTAGTCGGCCTTGGCCGCCACCGACTGCTCGTCCTCCGTCGACAGGAAGACCTTCTTGGTGTCGTTCCACAGCCACGGCGCGACCAGCGAGGAGCTGTAGTTGCGACTGTAGGTGCCCTGCAGCGCGGTGTCGGTCAGCCCGTACTTCGACAGGTAGTCCGGGACGACGCCCTTCTCCAGGTTCTTCGCGTGCCACATCGGGTTGGAGCCCGCCGGGGACTCCTTGCCGTTGGTGTCCAGGTCGTGCCAGAGGTTGTCGATGCCGACCGCGCCGTCACCACAGGTGGTCAGCCCCGCCCCGGCCGGGCAGGTGGTGGTCGACGAGGTGCCCCAGAGGCCGTTGGTACCACCGGTGACGTTCTTGAACCCGCGGGTGTAGTACGGCAGGCCGACGTTGATCCGGCCGGCCGGCATCGCACCGCGGAAGTAGTGGTACGCCCAGTCGGTGTTCAGGTAGCCGATCCCGCCGTACTGCGAGGTGCCGTACACGTTGGCGGCGGCCAGCTCGGCGTCCTTGCCGTCGTCGTACAGCGAGGCGTTCGGGCCGACGTACTTGTTCCAGGCACCGTGCAGGTCGTACGACATGATGTTGACGTAGTCCAGGTACTGGGTGACCTGGAAGGTCTCCATGCCACGCAGCAGGTAGCCGGAGGACGGCGCGGCCACCGACAGCAGGTAGTGCCTGCCGTCCGCGGCGCCGGCCCGGTCCAGCTTCTCGCGCAGCGTCTTCATCAGCGCCGCGTACCCCTTGACCAGCGCACCGCGCTTGGCGTTGGAGATCGAGGTGTCGAGCGGGTTGCCCGCGTCCTTCATCGAGGTCGGGTACTCGTAGTCGACGTCCACGCCGTTGAAGCCGTACTTCTTGATGAAGTCGACCGCCGAGTCGGCGAAGGTGTTGATCCCGGCCTGGTTGACGCTGCCGTCCGCGTTGGTGGTCATCGAGTAGAAGCCACCGGAGTTCACCCGGTTGCCGTCGTCCCCGAAGTAGCCGCCGGTCTCGGCCCAACCACCCACCGAGATCAGGGTCTTCACGTTCGGGTACTGCTTCTTGAACTTGGTCAGCAGGTTGAAGTGACCCTTGTACGGCAGCGACGGGTCCATCTCGGCGCCCGGCACGCCCGGGAAGGTCATCCCGGTGGCGGCGTTGGTCGGCGAATCCGTGCCGACCGACAGCTTGTTGGCACCGTCGACGTGGCCGAAGGCGTAGTTGAGGTGGGTCACCTTGTCCCACGGGATGTCGTTCACCAGGTAGGCGGGGGTGCCGTCCTGCCCGGTGCGCCAGCCCGTGAAGTAGCCGATGATGCGGCGCTGGTGGTCCGCGCCCATCTTCTCGCGGCCCGCGCTGTCGTAGACGCTGCAGTACGGCACGTCCACACCGGGCGTGCTGTACATGCCGTCGGGGCGACAGGACTGGTTGTCGACGGCCGCCTGCGAGGGCGCCGCACCGAGCGTCGCCATCAGCAGACCGGCCAGCCCGGCCGCGGCCGCGGCGGCGGCCAGCCGTCCGCCGGAGCGCTGGTGACGGCCGGCAGCGGTGGGACGCTGCGCCGTCGTGTTTCGGATCAACACTCGGTCCTCCAGGAGAGAGTGTCGGACGCGCTGTGGGAACGCGCCTGTGGGGGAGGTTTTCGCCCGCCGCCCGATGGACCGTCAACCACCCGCCCCACCACGCCTCGGAGTGCGCCGAAGCTATGTGGTCTGAACCACATAGGTCAATAGGTCTGTACCAATCGGTAGTGAACCGACACCCCGTACGCCCCCACGCCCCCCGTCACCCCCAGCGACTCCGTACACCCCGCACCCCGACGCCCCAACACTCGTTCGTATCTGCACGGGGGACGGCCGCACCGACAACCCGGAGGGGGAAGATCCACCATGTCCGTCAAGTACACCCGCGAGCTGCTGGCCGATCTCACGCCGTCGGCATCCTCGCTGGACGAGGTGCTGCGCACGCTCGGGCAGGAGCCGGACGCCCACAACCGCCGTTACCTCAGGGACCGGTTGGCCGCGTACGGCACCGACGTCTCGCACTTCGAGCGCCCCGGCAGCTTCTACACCAAGCACCTGCTGGAAGAGGCCGTAGCGGCCAGCCACAGCGTGGCGGGCGTCGTGCGCTACCTGGGCCGCCGACAGGCCGGCGGGACGCAGGCCCACGTCGCCCGGCGGATCAAGAGCTTCGGTATCGACACGTCCCACTTCACCGGCCAGGCCCACAACAGGGGACGGCGCTCGGCCCGCCGGCTGCGACCGGAACAGGTCCTCGTCCGCCGCCCCGCGGACGCGAAGCGGCTTCCCGGCGCGAGGATCCGGCTCGCGCTGGCCGAGATCGGGCGGCCCGAGCAGTGCGAGGGCTGCGGCACCGGACCGGTCTGGCACGGGCGACCGCTCACCCTGGAGGTGGATCACATCAGCGGCGACTGGTCGGACAACCGGGCCGAGAACCTCCGGCTGCTCTGCCCCAACTGCCATGCCGTCACGGAGACCTACTGCGGCAGGAACAGGAGGCGCCACGGATCGTGACCGGACGAGGGCCCGGAGGGCGACCGAAAGCCGGTGTTCCGGTGCGGGGCGCAGGCCCTAGACTTGGGGTGTATGCGGCCGTGGCGTAATTGGCAGCCGCGCTAGCCTTAGGAGCTAGTGGACCTAGTCCGTGAGGGTTCGAGTCCCTCCGGCCGCACCGCCCCGAGGGCCCGCCCGGAGTTGATCTCCGGGCGGGCCCTCGTGCTCATCCCAGCAGGTCGCGGACGACCGGGGCCAGGGCGCGGAAGGCCTGGCCGCGGTGGCTGATGGCGTTCTTCTCGGCGGCGGTCAGCTCGGCGCAGGTGCGGCTCTCGCCGAGCGGCTGGAGGATCGGGTCGTAGCCGAAGCCGCCCTCGCCCGCCGGGGCGGCCCGCAGGGTGCCCCTCAGCTGCCCCTCCACCACCCGCTCGGTGCCGTCCGGCAGGGCGAACGCCGCCGCGCAGGCGAAGTACGCGCCCCGGTGCGGGTCGGAGATGTCACCGAGCTGGGCGAGCAGCAGGTCGAGGTTGGCGCGGTCGTCGCCGTGCTTGCCGGCCCAGCGGGCGGAGAAGATGCCGGGTGCCCCGCCGAGCACCTCCACGCACAGGCCGGAGTCGTCGGCGACCGCGGGCAGGCCGGTCGCCCGGGCCAGGGCGTGCGCCTTCAGCAGCGCGTTCTCGGCGAAGGTCACCCCGGTCTCCGGCACGTCGGGGATCTCGGGGTAGGCGTCGGCGCCGACCAGTTCGACGTCCAGCCCGGCGGCGCCGAGGATGTCGCGCAGCTCCGCGACCTTGTGCTGGTTGCGGGTGGCGAGGACGAGGCGTCGGGTAGTCATGCGTCCACCCTAGCCAGAACGCCGTCCTCCGGACGCCCGGCCCGGCGGCCCGTCAGGTGGCTCAGCCGGTGCAGGCCTTGCTGAGGTTGCCGGCGGCGGCGCCGAGCGGCTGCAGGTCGGGCGCCTGCTTGTTGTCGATGGCCTGCTGGACGTTCTGCACCTGGGTCTGCAGGTCGCCGAGCGCCTTGCTGACGTCGGTGTCGCTGGAGTTGCGGCTCAGCTTGTCGATGTCGTTCTTCAGCTGCTGCATGGCCTGACCGGCCGCGGCCGGGTCGTTGTTGGCGTTGTTGAACGCGGAGGTGGCGTTGGAGACGTCACTGCTGATGGTGATCGCGGTGTTCCCGCAGTCGATCGCCTTCTGGGCGGCGGAGCAGCTGACCGCGCTGAGCGGAAGGATCAGGGCGAGGGCTGCCACGGCGAGCACGGTCGGGCGGTTGATGCTGGGCGACTGCGGCATCGCGGTCCTTCGGTCGGGTCCGAGGTTTCTGCCTGGCACGGTACGGGCTGCGCCGTCGGCGTGTACAGCATCCGGCGGCCGGCACCGAGGAGGACGCCGGGGCCGGGCGGTCCGGTTGCGGACCCGCCCGGCCCCGGGTGCGCCGGGCGGTCGGTGTCAGCCCTCGAGGACCTTGCGCTGGATCTCGTCGAGCTCGGCGCAGCCGAGGGTGCCGAGGTCGAGCAGCTGGTCGAGCAGGGCGCGGTCGAACGGGGCGCCCTCGGCGGTGCCCTGGACCTCGACGAAGCGGCCGTCGGAGGTGCAGACGATGTTCATGTCGGTCTCCGCCCGGACGTCCTCCTCGTAGCGGAGGTCGAGCATCGGGACGCCGTCGATGATGCCGACGCTGACGGCGCTGACGCCGCCGGTGATGGGCTGGCCCTTGGCGCGCAGGATCTTCTTCTCGCGGGCCCAGGAGACGGCGTCGACGAGGGCGACGTAGGCGCCGGTGATGGCGGCGGTGCGGGTGCCGCCGTCGGCCTGGAGGACGTCGCAGTCGAGCACGAAGGTGTTCTCGGCGAGGGCGCGGTGGTCGATCACGGCGCGCAGCGAGCGGCCGATCAGGCGGCTGATCTCGTGGGTGCGGCCGCCGATCTTGCCGCGGACGGATTCGCGGTCGCCGCGGGTGTTGGTGGCGCGGGGGAGCATGGAGTACTCGGCGGTGACCCAGCCTTCGCCGCTGCCCTTGCGCCAGCGGGGGACGCCTTCGGTGACGCTGGCGGTGCAGAGCACCTTGGTGTCGCCGTAGGAGACCAGGACGGAGCCTTCGGCGTGCTTGCTCCAGCCCCGCTCGATGGTGATGGGGCGGAGCTGGTCGGGGGTGCGGCCGTCGATGCGTGACATGGGAAACGAGCGTAGTGGTTCCGGGTGGACGCGTCGGCCCGCCGTCCCCGGTGGGGCGGCGGGCCGCAGGGTGGTGAGCCGGGGCTCAGCTCACATCATGTCCTCGATGTCGGCGGCGATCGGGTCGGCGTCGGTGCCGATGACGACCTGGATCGCGGTGCCCATCTTGACGACGCCGTGGGCGCCGGCGGCCTTGAGCGCGGCCTCGTCGACCTTGCTCGGGTCGACGACCTCGGTGCGGAGACGGGTGATGCAGCCTTCGACCTCTTCGATGTTCTCGATCCCGCCGAGGCCGGCGACGATCTTCTCAGCCTTGCTGGCCATGTCTTTCTCCCTCTGTCTCGGCGCCTCGGCGGGGTGCCGCCAGTAGCCGTACTGCGTGTGCGGTGTGCGGTGGGCGCTGTCGGAGATGATGACGCGGGATCAGCTGCCGCGTCGTCGGAACAGCGCGTCAAGCATCACCCGTCTCCGGACGATATGCCACGTTAGTCCACTTTTGGGCTACTCCGACGCGCAGGCTCAGGGCGACGGTCCCAGGATGGCGATCACTGGGTTCAGGACCCGGCGCGACCGCCCCATCAGAAGTGGTCTACACCAATATTAGGTGCACTTCGGACAACGCGGGACGGCCCGCCCGCGTTCCCGCCCGGCCTGGCGGGTTCCGGCACTCGGAGGACGACATGAGCTCGGCAGGCGCCACGGTTCCGCAGACGCCCTGGTGGCAGACGTTCTACGGCGGCCTGCAGAAGATGGGCCGCAGCCTCCAGCTCCCGGTGGCCGTCCTGCCCGCGGCCGGCATCCTGAACCGCTTCGGCCAGCCCGACCTGCTCGGCGCGGACGGCCTCGGCTGGGACAACGTGGCGAAGGCCTTCGCGGCGGCCGGCGCGGCCCTGCTGGACGGCTCGCTCGGCCTCCCGCTGCTGTTCTGCATCGGCGTCGCGATCGGGATGGCCAAGAAGGCCGACGGCTCGACCGCGCTGGCCGCGGTGACCGGCTTCCTGGTCTACTACAAGGTCCTCCAGGCCTTCCCCGACCTCAACGCCTGCAAGGGCATCGTGGCCGGCACCCAGTGCATCGACTACGCCAAGCAGTCGGCCTCCAACGTCGGCTTCCAGAACCCCGGCGTGCTCGGCGGCATCCTGATGGGCCTGATGTCGGCCCGGCTCTGGGTCCGCTTCCACCGCACCCGGCTGGTCGACTGGCTGGGCTTCTTCAACGGCCGCCGCCTGGTCCCGATGATCACCGCCCTGGTCGGTCTGGTCTTCGCCGCGCTCTGCCTGTGGGTCTGGCCGCCGATCGGCGACGCGTTGGAGTCGTTCTCGCAGTGGCTGGCGGACCTCGGCTCGATCGGCTCCGGGCTGTTCGGCCTCGCCAACCGCGGCCTGCTGCTGATCGGCATGCACCAGCTGCTGAACTTCTTCCCGTGGTTCCAGTTCGGCACCTACGTCAAGCCGGACGGCACCGAGGCGCACGGCGACATCGCCCGCTTCCTGGCCGGCGACCCGACCGCCGGCCAGTTCATGACCGGCTTCTTCCCGATCTTCATGTTCGCCCTGCCGGCGGCCGCCCTCGCCATCGCGCACAGCGCCAAGCCGCACCGCCGCAAGGAGATCTACGGCCTGATGACCTCGGTGGCGCTGACCTCCGCGATCACCGGCATCACCGAGCCGATCGAGTACTCCTTCGCCTACATCGCCCCGGCCCTGTTCGCGGTGCACGCGATCCTCACCGGCGCCTCGATGGCCGTCACCTGGGGCCTGGGCGTGCACGACGGCTTCGCCTTCTCGGCCGGCCTGATCGACTACCTGCTGAACTGGAACCTCGCCACCAAGCCGTGGCTGATCATCCCGATCGGGCTCGGATTCGCGGCCGTCTACTACGCGGTCTTCCGGTTCGTGATCGTACGGTTCGACGTGAAGACACCCGGCCGCGAGGACGACGACGAGGTCGAGGACGTCACCAAGGCCTGACCGCCCGTCACCCCGGGGCGCCTTTTGTTGCGCAACTTGCCAAAAGCCCCTGTTACGGCGGGTAGCCAAGATCGTCAATCCGCAACAAGGTTTCGATTTCATAGCGCTTCCGACCTGCGCACCTGTCCGGGGTTCCCCCCCTCTTCCGCGCGTGCTAGAAAACTGGTCTACACCACTAGTGGTGTAGACCAGTTCGCGAGCCGGCCCCCGACGCTCCACCCCACGACCGGCCCGCCCTGTCCGTTAGGAACCACCCCCATGAGTACGACTGCGCAGGCACCGGCGCCCGCTGCCGCACCCAAGCCGGGAAAGAAGTTCGGCTCCGGAATCCTCCCCGGCCTGCAGAAGGTCGGCCGCAGCCTCCAGCTGCCGATCGCGGTCCTGCCCGCCGCGGGCATCCTGGCCCGCCTGGGCCAGCCCGACGTGCAGACCAACTGGCACTTCCCCGCCAAGCTGGTGCAGGTGTTCGGCGCGGCCGGCGGCGCGGTCCTGGACAACCTGCCGCTGCTGTTCTGCGTGGGCGTGGCGATCGGCTTCGCCAAGAAGGCCGACGGCTCCACGGCGCTCGCCGCCCTGGTCGGCTACCTGGTCTTCAAGCAGGTCCTCACCGTCTTCCCGTCCGAGGGCACCGTCACCGCCGCCCTGCCGGCCGGCAAGCCGCAGAACCCCGGCGTGCTCGGCGGCGTGGTGGTCGGCCTGCTGGCGGCCGTGCTCTGGCAGAAGTACCACCGCACCAAGCTGGTGGACTGGCTCGGCTTCTTCAACGGCCGCCGGCTCGTCCCGATCATCATGGCCTTCGTCGGCACCGGCCTGGGCATCCTGTTCGGCCTGTGCTGGGGCCCGATCGGCGACGTGATCTCCGGCGGCAACGACCAGCTGGTCGGCGCGGGCGCGCTGGGCGCCGGCATCTTCGGCCTGGTCAACCGGGCGCTGATCCCGATCGGCATGCACCAGTTCGTCAACACCTACGCGTGGTTCCAGACCGGCAGCTTCACCGACGCGACCGGCAAGGTCGCCACCGGTGACATCAACCGCTTCCTGGCCGGCGACCCGACCGCCGGGCAGTTCCAGTCCGGGTTCTTCCCGATCATGATGTTCGCGCTGCCGGCCGCCGCCCTGGCGATCGCCCACGCGGCCCGTCCGGAGCGCCGCAAGGTGGTCCTGGGCATGATGACCTCGCTCGCCCTGACCAGCATCGTCACCGGTGTCACCGAGCCGATCGAGTTCACCTTCCTGTTCATCGCCCCGGTGCTGTACGCGATCCACGCCGTGCTCACCGCGCTGTCGATGGCCGTCACCTGGGCGCTCGGCGTGCACGACGGCTTCAGCTTCTCGGCCGGCCTGATCGACTACGTGATCAACTGGCACCTGGCCACCAAGCCCTGGCTGATCATCCCGATCGGCCTGGTCTTCGCGGCGATCTACTACACGGTCTTCCGCTTCGCGATCGTCAAGTTCGACCTCAAGACCCCCGGTCGCGAGTCGGACGAGGAGATCGAGGACGTGACCAAGGCCTGACGGCCGACCGCCCCGCCCCCGGTGCCCCGCCGCGTCCCCGCGCGGCGGGGCACCGGCGCGTCCGGGCCCGCGAGGACACCGAGGCGCACGCGGGGCGGGGAGCCGGAAAGCTTTGCCGAACGGTCGACCAACCGCCCGGCCGCCCCCGGTAGCGTCCTCGGCATGCAGTGGTCCGGGAGCGTGGGGGGTACGTCGTGCAGGTGATCGATCTGGTCGCACAGGCCGCGGGGCTGGAGCGGGCCTGGAGCTCGCGGCTGCTGGGCGAGGTCGGCACGGCCGGCCTCAAGGTGCTGCGGATGGACGCGCTGCCGCTGGCCGAGGAGACCCACTCCGTCGCCGAGGCCCTGCTGGTGCTCGACGGCTGCCTGGAGCTCACGGTGGACGGGCGGCCGGTGGCGGTACGGGCGGGCGAGCTGGCCGTGGTGCCGGCCGGGAGCCCGCACGCGGTGCGGCCGGGCAGCCGGGGGACGCTGGTGATCGTCGAGGTCCCGGAGCCGTCGCACCGGGCCGGGGACGCTCAGAACTCGTAGACGGCGCCCGGTCTGGCGAGGTCCACCGGGCCCGCGAAGGCGGCCCGGGCGTCGCGCAGGTTGCGCTGCGCGTCCGTCCACGGCGGGATGTGGGTGAGCACCAGGTGCCCCACCCCGGCCGCGGTGGCGTGCTCGCCGGCCTCCCGGCCGTTGAGGTGGACGGCCTGGTAGGTGTCCTTGCCGTCGGTGTAGGCGGCCTCGCAGAGGAACAGGTCGGCCCCGGCGGCGAGTTCGACGAGCTCCGGGGACTCCCCGGTGTCACCGGAGTACACGACCGCGTGGCCGCCGTGCTCGATCCGGAAGGCGTAGGCCTCCACCGGGTGGTTGACCTGCACGGCGGTGATCCGCAGCGGGCCGAGCTCGAAGCTGCCGGACTTGAGGGTGCGGAACTCGAAGACCTCGGTCATCCCCGGTTCCTCGGGCATGTCGTAGGCCCGGGCGAGCCGCTCGGGGGTGCCGGCCGGGCCGTACACCGGCAGCGGCTCGGGGCAGCCCTCGACGCGGTAGTTGCGGGCCACCCAGTAGGCGCACAGGTCCACGCAGTGGTCGGCGTGCAGGTGGCTGAGCAGCACGGCGTCCACCTCGTACAGGCCGCAGTAGTTCTGCAGCGCGCCGAGGGCGCCGTTGCCGAGGTCGAGGACGGCCCGGAAGCCGTCCGCCTCCACCAGGTAACTGGAGCACGGCGAGTCGGCGGACGGGAAGCTCCCCGAGCACCCCACCACGGTCAGTTTCATGCCGAGCCCCTCCGCCCCGATGGGTCATGGTCCGCAGCGGCCGCATCGACTGCCCGGTACGGTCTTCGCGTGTCGAGGGTAAGGGCCCAACGGCACTTTGCCCCCGTCCCCGTGCCGCGCTGTGGCTGGAATCACCAGAACGGGGCGGGGGGCGGGGGCGGGCGTTCGAGAAGGGCTCAGCGGTGCCGGGGACGGTTGCGGGCCCAGGCCTTGACGGTCTCGGGGTACCAGCGCGGGTGGCCGTTGCGGTCCACCAGGTCGGGCTCCGGGAGCAGGCCGTGCCGGCGGTAGTTGCGGACGGTCTCGGACTGGACGTTGATGTGCCGGGCGATCTCGGCGTAGGACCACAGGTCGTTGCTGTTCGGGCTCATCTGGACCACCTTCGGACGGAGTTCCGGGCCTGGCCCGGGGCGTCGCGATCAGCCTTTCCGGCCCGGCCGGGAGCTCTCCCCGGGACCGGACGCTGTGGTCGTTCCGTGACGGATCAGCAGCCTGGAACGGACAAATCGCCGAATGTCACAGCGACCCCGGCGCCCGGTACGGTCGGCGGATGGACAGCTTCGGGACCCTGCTCGTACTGCTGATCGCCCTGGCGGTGGTGGTGTCGGCCACCGTGTGGTGGTGGCGGCGCTCCCGGCCGGCGGGCGCGCCGCGGCCCGCACCGCGGCCCGCCGGCCGGCCCGGACCGCGGACCGGCCGGCCGGTGCCGCGCGAGATCTGGTGGGCCGAGGTGCCGTTCGAGGAGGGGCCGGGGGCCAAGGACCGGCCCTGCCTGGTGCTGCGGGTCCGGCCGCGCACCGCGCTGGTCGCCAAGATCACCACCAAGCACCACGCCGAGCGCCCGGGCGTGCTGCGGCTGCCCGCCGGCTCGGTCGGCGACCGGCACGGGCGGGCCAGCTGGCTGGAGACGGACGAGCTGCGCGAGGTGCCGCTCGGGGCGTTCCGGCGCCGGGTGGGACCGGTCGAGGAACGGCTCTGGGCCGAGGTGGTCCGCCGGGCCCGGCCTTAGGGCTTGAGGGCCTGAACCGGCGCGGGCGCCGCACCCCGGCGGGGTGCGGCGCCCGGCGGGCGTTCGCGCGGCCTCAGGCCCAGAGCTGGCCCTGCAGGGCCTCGACCGCGGCCTCGGTCGACTCCGCGGTGTAGATGCCGGTGGACAGGTACTTCCAGCCGCCGTCGGCGACCACGAAGACCACGTCCGCCCGCTCGCCGGCCTGCGCGGCCTTGCGGCCGACGCCGATCGCGGCGTGCAGGATCGCGCCGGTGGAGACGCCGGCGAAGATGCCCTCCTGCTGGAGCAGTTCCCGGGTGCGCCGCACCGCGTCGGCCGAGCCGACCGAGTAGCGGGTGGTGAGCACCTCGGCGTCGTAGAGCTCCGGGACGAACCCCTCGTCCAGGTTGCGCAGCCCGTAGACCAGGTCGTCGTAGCGCGGCTCGGCGGCGACGATCCGCACGCCGGGGACCTTCTCCCGCAGGAACCGGCCGACGCCCATCAGGGTGCCGGTGGTGCCGAGGCCCGCGACGAAGTGGGTGATCTCCGGGAGGTCGGCGAGGATCTCCGGGGCGGTGCCCTGGTAGTGCGCGCCGGCGTTGTCCGGGTTGCCGTACTGGTAGAGCATCACCCAGTCCGGGTGCTCGGCCGCGATCTCCTTGGCCATCCGCACCGCCGTGTTGGAGCCGCCGGCGGCGGGCGAGGGGATGATCTCCGCGCCCCACATCCGGAGCAGCTCGCGGCGCTCCTCGCTGGTGTTCTCCGGCATCACGCAGACCATCCGGTAGCCCTTGAGCTTGGCGGCCATGGCCAGCGAGATGCCGGTGTTGCCGCTGGTCGGCTCCAGGATGGTGCAGCCGGGGGTGAGCCGGCCGGCCGCCTCGGCCCGCTCGATCATGTGCAGGGCCGGGCGGTCCTTGATCGAGCCGGTCGGGTTGCGGTCCTCCAGCTTCGCCCAGAGCGTGACCAGCCCGTCGGCGTTCCCGGGGACGGCCGCGGAGATCCGGGGCAGCCGCACCAGCGGGGTGTTGCCGACCGCGGCGATCGGGCTGTCGTAGCGCATCGGGCGGCGGCTCAGCGGGCCCCGCCGGCCACGGCCGGCAGGATGGTGACGCTGTCGCCGTCGGCGAGCGCGGTGGCGATGCCGTCCAGGAACCGGACGTCCTCGTCGTTCAGGTAGACGTTGACGAAGCGGCGCAGCTCGCCGCCGTCGAGCAGGCGCTCCGCGATGCCCGGGTGGCGGGCGTCGAGGTCGGTGAAGAGCTCCCCGAGGTTGCTGCCGGCGCCTTCGACGGCCTTGGCGCCGTCGGTGTAGGTACGGAGGATGGTCGGGATGCGGACCTCGATGGCCATGGCTGCGCTCCTGTGGAGGGGGGTCGGGTGGGCCGCACGGGTCGCGGCAGGGGTGTGGCCCCGGTCGCGGCCGGGGCGGTCGGTGCCGAAGTCAGCGGGCGTCGGCGGTGCCGGGACAGATCGCGCTGGCGAGCCGGCACAGGTCGACGTGCAGGCGCGCCACGAGGCGGATGCCCGGGGCCTGGTTGCTCACATCGACGGAACGCATGGGCTCATCGTATAGATTCCCGGCCCCCGTCCGGCAGCCGTGTCTCAGCAGCCGGGCGGTTGTGTATCCGATGCTGAGATCGGGGCGACCGGAGGAGCGCCGTCCGCGCGCCCCGCGGGGACGGCGGGCCTCCGGTCGGGCCGGGCGTGCTCAGGCGGCGTACTCCTCGACCACGGTGACGTCTTCCTCCGTGATCACGCCGTCCAGGATGCGGAACGAGCGGAACTGGTACGGGTCGCCCTCGCCGTTGCCCTCCGCGGTCGACACCAGCACGTAGTGGGCGCCCGGCTCGGAGGCGTAGGAGACGTCGGTGCGGGACGGGTAGGCCTCGGTGGCGGTGTGCGAGTGGTAGATCACCACCGGCTCCTCGTCGCGGTCGTCCAGGTCGCGGTAGAGCTTGAGCAGGTCGCCGGAGTCGAACTCGTAGAAGGTGGGCGAGCGGGCCGCGTTGAGCATCGGGACGAACCGCTGCGGCCGGTCGCTGCCGGCCGGTCCGGCGACCACGCCGCAGGCCTCGTCCGGGTGGTCCGCACGGGCGTGGGCCACGATCGCGTCGCGCAGTTCTCGGGTGATGGTCAGCATGCGTGCAGGATAGCCAGGCGTCGAGGCCCGCCCGGCCGTCGCGGGGTGCGTTCGACGGCCGGGCGGGCGGGCCGGTCCGGCGGGCGGACCGGGGTCGGGTGCCGGTCAGTCGCCGGACCGGGCGTACTCGGGGGCCTGCGGGGTGCCGTCGAGCGCCTGCGGCCTGGTCCGGCGGAGCACCTGGTGGCCGATCACCAGCGCCAGCGCCCAGCCGGGGAAGACGTACAGCGAGATCCGGGAGTCCGGGTCGATCGCGATCAGCACCACGACCAGGACCAGGAAGGCCAGCGCGGCCCAGCTCGGCCAGCTGCCGCCGGGGGCCCGGAAGGTGGGCGCGGGGAGCCGGCCGGCCTGCCAGGCCCGGCGGTAGCGGATCTGGCAGATCAGGATGACCGCCCAGGTCCACAGGCCGCAGACGGTGGCGACCGAGGTGATGTACTCGAACGCCTTGGCCGGGACGAGGTAGTTGAGCACCACGCCGAGGCCCATCAGCAGCGCCGAGACGGTGATCGCGGCGGCCGGGGTACGGCGGCCGTTGAGCCGGGTGAGGGTGCCGGGGGCCTGCCCCCGCAGGGCGAGGTCGCGCAGCATCCGGCCGGTCGAGTACATCCCGGAGTTGCAGGAGGAGAGCGCCGCGGTGAGCACCACGAAGTTCACGATGCCGGCCGCCGCCGGGATGCCGATCTTGCCGAAGGCGGCGACGAACGGGCTGACGCCGGGGCTGAACTCCTGCCAGGGGACGAGGGCCAGAATGACCGTCAGGGCGCCGACGTAGAACAGCATGATCCGCCAGGGCAGGGTGTTGATCGCCCGGGGCAGGTTCTTCTCGGGGTTCTCGCTCTCCCCCGCGGTGACGCCGACCAGCTCGACCCCGAGGTAGGCGAACATGACGATCTGCAGGGTCATCACGGTCGAGCCGAGGCCCTTGGGGAAGAAGCCGCCGTCCGCCCACAGGTTGCTCACCGACGCGGTGTCGGCGGCGTCGCTGAAGCCGAGGGTGAGCACGCCGACGCCGATCAGGATCATGCCGATGATGGCGGTGACCTTGACCATGGAGAACCAGAACTCGATCTCGCCGAACAGCTTCACCGAGATCAGGTTGGCCGCGTAGAGGATCACCAGGAAGACCAGCGCGCTGGCCCACTGCGGGATGCCGGGCGCCCAGAAGCGCACGTAGACCGCCGCGGCGGTGGTCTCCGCCATGCCGGTGACCACCCAGAACAGCCAGTACGTCCAGCCGGTCACGTAGCCCGCGAACGGGCCGAGGAACTCCCGGGCGTACTCGGCGAAGCTGCCGGAGACCGGGCGGTAGGTGAGCAGCTCGCCGAGCGCCCGCATGATCACGAAGATCACCAGGCCGGCCACGGCGTAGCTGACGATCAGGCTCGGCCCGGCCTTGGAGATGGCCGTGCCGGCGCCGAGGAACAGGCCGGTGCCGATCGCCCCGCCGATCGCGATCATCTGGATCTGACGGCTGCCCAGGCCGCGCTCGTAGCCCTCCTCGGCCTCGGCCGGCCCGGCCCCGGTCACCTCGTCATAGGCCTGATCGGCCATGGCCACACTCCTTCTGCTCGCTGGGCGAGTGGAAGTCGTACCACGATATGACCGGATACCGGTGGGTATCTGAGCGGTATTTGAGCATGACAGGTACGGACATGAACCGGTTTGCCGGAAATCGGGCGATTGCCGGCCCAGCATGTGGACACGGTCGCCGCCTCCCGGACACGGCGGTGCCCCGGGCACTCGAGCTCCGGGGCACAGGGCGTGGGGCGCGCGGCGCGCGCGGGCGGCGCGCGCCGGCCTCAGCCGGCCATCGCCTCCAGCAGGGTCTCCTGCAGGTGGCCGAGCCAGACGTAGGCCATCACCAGCGGCTTGCGCTCGTCGGTGTCCGCCAGCGCGTACAGGCCCTCCTCGTCCTCCTCGGAGACCTCCAGCCGGCTGCCCAGGGTGAGCCGCAGGTCGTTCAGCGCCCCGAGCCAGCGCGGACACTGGTCGGCGTCGACCCGGAGCAGGCCGCCGTCCTCCCCGAGGCCGTCCAGCGAGCGGATCACGGCCAGCGCGTCCTCGCGCTTGCGGGTCCGCAGGTCGACCTCGGTGTAGCGGCGGAACTCGCCCGACATCGCCGTGGTCTGCGCGTCGGCCTGCTCACCCGGCTCCCCGTAGGCGTCCGGGAACAGCCGGGCCAGCGCCGGGTCCGCGGGCGCCTCGGTCGGCCCCTCGGCGAACAGCGCCGCGAGCGGGTCCTCGCCCGCCCCGCCCGGACCGGGGCCGATCAGCTCCAGCATCTGCACCTCCAGCGTGCGCAGGATGGAGGCCTCGACCTCGTCCAGCGCGATCGCCGCACTGCCGCCGCCGGCGCTCTCGAACAACCCAGCCATGAGTTCTGATCAGCCTGTCTGCTTGTGGTGGAGGGGGGGAGGGTCAGTCGTGCTGGAGCGTCGCCCACAGTCCGTAACCGTGCATCGCCTGCACGTCGCGCTCCATCTCCTCGCGGGTGCCGCTGGAGACCACCGCCCGGCCCTTGGTGTGCACGTCCATCATCAGCTCCCGGGCCTTGTCCTTCGGGTAGCCGAAGTAGGCCTGGAACACGTATTGGACGTAACTCATCAGGTTGACCGGGTCGTTGTGGACGATGGTGACCCACGGGGTGTCCGGCTCCGCCACCGGCAGGCCCTCGACCTCAGGGCGCTCGATCTCCACCGGGGCGACACTCACGGCTGCTTCTCCCTCACCCGACACGACTTCCTCTGCCCCTCATGCTTCCATCCGGGCGACGCACGGGCGAATCCGGGTCAACACGCACGAGGGAAATCGTCAAACTGACGCTAAGTGGTAGTAGCATCATCTTCATGGACGCCATCACCGCGAGCCGGTCCACCGCGCTGCTCACCGACCGGTACGAACTCACCATGCTCCAGGCCGCCCTGCGCAGTGGCGCAGCCCGCCGCCGCTCCGTCTTCGAGGTGTTCACCCGGCGGCTGCCCAACGGGCGCCGCTACGGCGTGATGGCCGGCACCGGCCGGGTGCTGGACGCGGTGGAGGCCTTCCGCTTCACCACCCCGCAGCTGGACTGGCTGGCCGACCAGCGGGTGGTGGACGAGCCCACCCTGCGCTTCCTGGCGGACTACCGCTTCACCGGCGACATCCACGGCTACCCGGAGGGCGAGGTCTACTTCCCCGGCTCCCCGCTGATGCGGGTCGAGGGCAGCTTCGCCGAGGCGGTGATCCTGGAGACCCTGATCCTGTCGATCCTCAACCACGACTCCGCGATCGCCGCCGCGGCCTCCCGGATGACCTCCGCCGCCGGCGACCGCCCGTGCATCGAGATGGGTGCCCGCCGGGCCCACGAGCAGGCCGCCGTCGCCGCCGCCCGGGCCGCGTACATCGCCGGCTTCGGCGCCACCTCCGACCTGGAGGCCGGCTTCGCGTACGGCATCCCGACCACCGGTACGGCGGCACACGCCTTCACCCTGCTGCACGACAGCGAGCGGGACGCCTTCACCGCCCAGATCGACTCGATGGGCCGGGGCACCACCCTGCTGGTGGACACCTACGACCTGGCCGAGGCCGTGCGCACCGCGGTCGAGGTGGCCGGACCGGGCCTGGGCGCGGTCCGGATCGACTCCGGCGACCTCACCCTGCTGGCCCACCGGGTCCGCCGCCAGCTGGACGAGCTGGGCGCCACCGACACCCGCATCATCGTCACCTCCGACCTGGACGAGTACGCCATCGCGGCGCTGGCCGCCGCCCCCGTCGACGGGTACGGGGTGGGCACCAGCCTGGTCACCGGCAGCGGGCACCCGACCTGCGCGATGGTCTACAAGCTCGTCGCCCGGGAGGGCGGGCCGGACGGCGAGCTGGTGCCCGTGGCCAAGCGCTCGGCCGGCGGCAAGAGCAGCGTCGGCGGACGCAAGTGGGCCGCCCGGCGCCCCGACGCGGACGGCGTCGCCGAGGCCGAGGTGGTCGGGCTCGGCCCGGTGCCCGCGGAGCTCGCCGGGCACCTGCTCCAGGTGCCGCTGGTGACCGGCGGCGAGGTGGTCGGGCGGGAGCCGCTGGAGGCCGCCCGGGAGCGCCACCGCCGGGCACTGGCCGCACTGCCGCTCTCGGCGACCCAGCTGTCCAAGGGTGAGCCGGTGATCGTGACCGAGCAGCCCGCCACCGCGGCGGCCGGTCTGCCGGTCGGAGTCTGACCGCGCCGGCCGCGGACCTTCCGCCTACGCGCGTCACTCCCTAGAGTTCATTACCCCGGCGCTCGCAGACCGGAGCGTTCCCGACCCCCGGCCCCCGGGCCCGACCCGCGACCACAACGAGAGAAGCCAAGCCATGCACCGCGCCCTGATCGTCGTCGATGTGCAGAACGACTTCTGCGAAGGCGGCAGTCTGGCCGTGTCCGGCGGTGCCGAGGTCGCCGCCGCGATCACCGACCTGATCGCCGAGTCCGCCCCCGGTTACACCCACATCGTCGCCACCCGCGACCACCACATCGACCCGGGCACGCACTTCTCGGCCGAGCCGGACTTCGTCAACTCCTGGCCGGTGCACTGCGTGGCGGGCACCGAGGGGGTCGGATTCCACCCCAACTTCGCGCCCTCGGTGACCTCGGGCGCGATCGAGGCGGTCTTCGACAAGGGCGCGTACTCGGCCGCGTACAGCGGCTTCGAGGGCAGCAACGAGAACGGGGAGAGCCTGGCCGACTGGCTGCGGTCACGGACGGTGTCGGAGGTCGACGTGGTCGGCATCGCGACCGACCACTGCGTGAGGGCGACGGCGCTGGACGCCGCGCGCGAGGGGTTCGCCACCCGCGTCCTGCTCGACCTGACGGCTGCGGTGGCCGCCCCGACGACGGCGGCGGCCCTGGAGGAACTCCGGCTGGCCGGAGTCGAGTTGGTCGGTGAGCCGGTGGTGCTGGGTTGATCCTGCATCGAGCCGGTGGTGCTTGCTCGATCCTGTGTCGAGCCGGTGGTCCGGGCCGGTCCCGGCGGCTCAGCGTTCGGTGACCAGCAGCTCGACCACGTCCTCGCCGCCGGCCCGGAAGGCCTCGCGCAGCTCGCTGCCGACCGCCTCCGGTTCGGCGGCGAGCCGCTCGCCGCAGACGTACACCACCCGCACCCCGAGGTACTCCATCCGGTGCTGGCCGCCGCGCACCCAGGCGGCCTCGCCCTCGCTGACGCAGCGCAGGTCCGAGTCCACCTCGACGGCCACCGCGACCTCGGGCCAGTAGAGGTCCGGCACCGCCACGTAGGTGCCGCCGCGCATCCGCAGCTCCGGACCGGTCAGCGGGGCCGGCAGCAGCCACTCGTCGACCAGCTCGCCGATCCGCTCCAGCACCGACTCCCGCGCGGTGGCGAGCAGTTCGTCCAGCGCGGCGCGCACCCGCGGCTCGTCGAGCAGCCCGGCCTCGGCCAGCTCGGCGGACAACTCCCGCAGCGCGCCGGCGGATTCGATCCGGGCGACGGCCTCGCGGAGCACCGAGCGCAGCAGGCCCGGACCGATCATCCCGTTGTCGAAGGCGCCCGCGTCGGTCCACTCGCGCACCGCGTCGGCCACCGCGCGGGCGACCGGGGCACAGGCCAGGCCGTGCACCGAGCGCGCGACCAACTCCCGCTCGGTGCGCCGGATCCGGACCTCCCCGGCGTCCCGCAGCCGGCGCTGTCGGGGCACCAGCACCTCGACCCCGGTGACGGCCGGCAGCCGCGGCACCGAGACGAAGCCGTACAGCGCGAGGGCCGCCGCGCCGGTGATCACCGCGCCCTCCCGGCCGCCCTCGTCCCGCCCGTTCTGCGCGGCGTACAGCAGCGCGGCCCACATCCGCTGTTCGGGGGTCGGCCCGCTCTCCTGCAGCAGGTACACCCGGGGCAGCATCCGCTGCCAGGGCCCGCCGCGCCGGCAGTGTTCGCTGACCACCCGGGTGGGCACGCCGCGGGCGCGCAACTGGCTGGCCGTGATCACGTTCTGCTGCCGCCTGGCCAGCTCTTCGAGGGACAGGGACTGGGAAGGGATCTGGTAGCTCATGCCGACACCTTCCCCAACCGCCCCGCCCCGGCACCCCCGACCTGACGACCTGTTACCCAACCGTCGCGAAAACGGGACTGGTCTGCACTAAAGTCCCCATACCCTCACTCATTCGGCGGATAGGACGTTCATTCAGTTGCCGGATTAGATCGGACTTGGCAGGTACCATCCGATTTTCAACGTAATGGCCGCTGCCGCAACCGGAACCGCCACAGGACGCCGACCAGGTGATCATGACGGAGGGTGACGGGCGACGCACGGTGAAGCACCAACCCGGAGTCAACCCCTCCCCGGCGATTGCCTAACATCAGCTCATGCCACGTGACGAAACCACCGGTCGGCGCACTGCCCAGCTGCGCCTCGGCCGACTGCCCGGCTACGTCCGCCGACCCGACCTCGCCCGCCGCAACAGCGAGGACGGCCGCGCATACAAGAAGGGCTGGGAGGTCCGCTTCACCGCGCGGACGGAGGAGGAGATAACCGAGATCCGGGACCTGGTGATCGCGGCGGGTTTCGCGCCGGCCCGCCCCTTCTTCAAGGGACATCAGCTGATCCAGCCGGTCTACGGCATGGCGGCGGTCCAGGCCTACCTCGCCGCGCGGGAGGCGGTCGAGGCAGCCGAGGAGTCCGCCCGCAGCCGCCGGACCGGGCCGACGCTGGGGATCCCCGGCCAGACCAGGCGGGAGGCCGCCCCGGCAGCGGCCGCCGCTGCGGCGGTGGCCGCCTCCGCCGCAGCGGCCTCGGCCCGGCAGGCGCACCTGGCCGAGCAGCAGGCCTGCGCGCGGGCCGTCGGCAGCACGGGCGGCGAAGTGAGCCCGGCGGGTCGCCCGTCCTGAGGAGTGACCCGCCAGGGAGGAGCGGCGGCGCAGCGGGCCAGGGGGAGGCCCGCACGCGGCGATGGCGCGACCAGGCGCACGGCCACAGGTCCGGCCCCGCGCGCGCAGCCCTGAGGGCCCGTCAGGCCCCCGATCGGCCCGACACCCGCCGCGCCACGGTCCGACCCCGCCCCTCGACACCCGTTCACCCGCTCCTCGGCACCTGCCGCGCGACCCGGTCCCGGGCCTGCGCGCCCCCACCCCGCGAGCGCGCCCCACGGGTGCGCCCACCCGCCGCCGTCAGTCCGGGCGCGGCGAGAACCACTCGTTCGGGGCCGATCCGGCCGCCCCTCCCATCGCCCCGCGCGCCGGCGCCGCCGGCCTGCGCCACCCTCCACCGCCCGGCGCCGTGAACGCCGGAACACCCCCGCACGGCCCGCGCCGAGACGGCGAAGCGCCCGTCACCGGCGCCGATGTACCATCGCTGACCAGCCGTGACCCGCCCACCGCCGGCGCCATGGCACAGATCTGACCGCATGTCAGCGAATCGGCCGGATCGGGCCCCAGTCCCGGTCATCTCAACGGACTTGTCACCCGATGCAGCGGGGCGAGGGCCTAGAGTGAGCGGAATGTGCGCCGCCCCGCCGCCCCGAGCAGATCGAGAGGCAGATGTGACTGACCGTCATGTCCAGGCCGAAGAACCGGCGGCTGCGACCAGGACCGCGGACTTCCCCGGCATGCCGGTGGAGTTCGGTGCCTTCTGCGAGCTGCACCGACCCCGCTACCTGAGCTACGCCCGGGTCTGGTTCGCCGACCCGGACCAGGCCGCCGCGGTGGTGCGGCACGCCCTCGGCTGCCTGGCCTCGGTCTGGTCCGAGGTGCTGGTCGGCCCCAACCCCACCGCGGCCGCCTGGGAGATCCTGCGCACCACCATCGCCGAGCAGCGGGCCGGCTCGACCCCGACCGGTCTGCGGCCCGGACCGGCCGACGAGGACCTGGCGATCCTGCACTACGTGGTCGGGCTCGCCACCCCGGAGATCGCCGATGTGATCGGCACCGACACCGCCAGCATCACCGGCCGCCTCCGGCACGCCCGCCGCAGCAGCCCCGGCGAGGAACTCTGACGGTCGCCGACCGCGGCCGGTGACCGGGATCACCCGCGTGCCCCGTCCTGACGGCCCGTCGACGGGCGAATGATGATCCCAGTCGACGGAAACGGAGCCCCGCATGTCACCAGCCCCCACCGCGGCCGCACCCGGCGAGCCGGGGGACCCCCTCCCCTCCGCGCGGCCGGCCGCCTCCCCCCTCGTGCACACCGTCACCCTGGTCGAGCAGCAGGCCAAGGCCTGCGCCGAACTCGGCTCGCCGCTCTACGCCGCGCTGCTGGACCAGGTCGCCCTCGACCTGGCCGCCGGCGGCCCGTGCGCGGCGGCGCTGGCCGGGCACGAGGCCGACCCGGCGGGCGCCGCGGTCGCCCTGCGCCTGCTGGGCGGGGTGCACGCCCTGGTGCTCACCGGGCGCGTGCCCGAGCTGGCCCTCCACTACCCGAGCGCCGGCGGCCGCTTCGACCCCGCCCGTCCGGCGGCCGCCTGGCCCGCCTTCCGTGCCGCCGTCGCCGACAACCTGCCGTGGGTCCGGGACTGGCTGACCAGGCCGCCGCAGACCAACGAGGTCGGCCGGGCCAATCTGCTCGTCGCCGGCCTGCTGCACGTCCTGGCGGGCCGGGCCCGGCCGGTCCGGCTCTTCGAGCTCGGCTCCAGCGCCGGGCTCAACCTGCTCGCCGACCACTTCCGCTGCGAGGCCCCCGGCTTCGCGTACGGGCCGGCCGGCTCGCCGGTGGTGCTCACCGACGCCTGGCAGGGCACCCCGCCCACCGCGGCGCCGCCACTGGAGTTCGCCGAACGGCGCGGCTGCGACCCCGCCCCGATCGACCCGCGCTCCGCCGAGGGCGCGCTCGCCCTGCGCGCGTACCTCTGGCCCGACCAGCCCGCCCGCGCCGCCCGTCTGGAGGGCGCGTTGCGGCTGGCGGCGCGGATCCCCGCCCCGGTCGAGGCCGAGGGCGCGGCGGACTTCCTGCGCGGGGTGCGGGTCGCGGACGGCGCGCTGACCGTGGTCTGGCACTCGGTGATGCGGCAGTACGTCCCGGCCGCCGAATGGGCGGCGGTGGAAGCGGAGTTGGAGCGGCTGGCCGAGCAGTCCACGGCCGCGGCCCCGTTCGCGCACCTCGCCTTCGAGCCGCGCCGCGACGGCGGGATGGTCCGCTTCGTGCTCACCGTCCGGGCCGGCCGGGAGCCGGAGCGGGTACTGGCCGAGGCGGCCCCGCACGGCCTGCCGGCCCGACTCCTGCCCGCCGCCGGGGAACCGGGGCGCTAACCGGCCGGGCAGGGCCGGTCTTCAGGCCGGTGCGCCGGTGACGTCGTGGAGGTGGTGGACGGGGTCGTGGAGCAGGTAGCGGGCGAAGGACGCCACCGTGAACCGCGCCCCGTCGCTGCGCCGGCCGGTGCGCTCCCACCGCGTACCGTCGACCTGCTCGAAGTGGGCGGCCAACACCTCAGCTGCCGAAGCAAGTTCGGCCGCAACCCGGGCCGGGTCCTGCTGGTCGTAGCGCTCGGCGACGGCGGTCTCGTCCTGGTCCCAGTTGGGGAACTCCGGATCGTCGCGGTCGAGCATCAGGGCGAGCCGCAGGTCGAACAGCCGGAACACGTCCCGGACGTGGCAGGCGTACTCGAGCGGCGACCAGACCTGCGGCTCCGGGCGCTCCCGCAGGCGTACCGGGTCGGCCGCGAGCAGGTCGACCCAGGCCGCCGCGTTGGCCCGCACCAAGCCCGCGACGGCCTGCGGGGCCACCGCCGGGGTGTCCAGGCCGCAGTCGGCGCAGGCGCGTTCCAGGACCCAGGTCCAGTCCTTGGTATCAGGAGTGATCATGGCTCCAGAGTGGCCCCCGCGCCGGGCCCGCCACCAGTGTCGCGGCCGCCATCCGCCCACAAGATGCCGCCACCGGCACCCGCCCGCGGACGGCCGAAATCCACTTGCCCGGCGCCGCAGAATGGACCGTGTGACCAGCATCCTCCCGCCCGCCCCCGTACCGCCGCCCGCCGCCTGGGAGGTCGCCCCCGTCCCGGCCGACCACCCGGACGCCACCGTCCTGCTGCGCGAGTACACCGACGAGCTGGTCAGCCGCTACTACCGGCGCCCCGCCACCACGACGGAGATCGACACCTTCGCGAACGACATCGCCGACCTGTTCGAGCCGCGCGGCACCCTGCTGGTGGCCCGGTCCGGCGCCACCCTGCTCGGCTGCACCGGCATCCACTGGCTGGACGGCGAACGGGCCGAACTCACCCGGGTCTACGTCCGCACCACGGCCCGCCGGGGCGGCGCCGGCGCCCGGCTGATCGGCGCCGCCGAACAGGCCGCCCAGGCCCGCGGCGCGCAGCGGATGCTGCTCAACACCCGCAAGGACCTCACCGAGGCGATCGCGCTCTACATCCGCCTCGGCTACCGCCCGACCGAGCCCTTCGGCGACGACCCGTACGCCGAGCTCTGGCTCGCCCGGCCGCTCGGCCGGGACTGACGGGCACCCTCCGCCCGCCGCGCGAAATCCGCTGGCCCGGCCGGCCGGCGGGGCGTAGAACGGGCGCGTGATCAATCATGCCGCCCTGCTCGACAAGCCGACCATCGACGGCCGCCTGGTCCGCCTCGCCCCGCTCGCGCCGCGCCACGCCGAGGCCCTCTGGCGGTCCACCCTGGACCCGGAGGTCCGCCGGCTCACCGGCACCCGCCGGGAGTTCACCCTGGAGTCCATCCGCACCTGGTGCGCCGAGCGAGCCGGGTGCCCCGACCGGCTCGACCTCGCCGTCGAGGACCCGGCCGACGGCACCTTCCTCGGCGACCTCGCCCTCAACGACCTCGACCCCGACTCCGAGTCGGCCGGCTTCCGGATCGCCCTGACCGCCGGCCACCCCGGCCGTGGCCTGGGCACCGAGGCCACCGTCCTGCTGCTGCGGTACGCCTTCGAGGAGGTCCGGCTGCACCGGGTCGAGCTGGAGGTCTTCGCGCACAACCCGCGCGCCGTGCGCGCCTACGAGAAAGCCGGCTTCGTCCACGAGGGACGAAGCCGGCAGGCCCTGCTCTGGGACGGCGAGCGCCACGACGTCCTGCGGATGGCCGCCCTGCGCACCGAGTGGCGCCCCGCCCCGGCGTGAGCGCACGGGCTCAGCCGCCGGGGCGCACCACGCAGATCGCGTCGGTCAGGCTCCCGGAGACCACCGCCGGCAGCAGCGCCCGGCAGACCGCCGCCTCCTGCGCGTTCTTCGGCCCGTCCGCCGACGCGGGGGCGGCTGCGCCGAGCACCCCGGCCGTGGTGGCCGAGGCGAGGAGGGCGAGAACGGCGAGCTTCTTGAACATGGCGGCCCTTCGGGTAGGCGACGACTGTCCAGCCATCTCTTACCCGAAGGGCCGATCGCAAGCGACGATCCTCCGCCGACCGTGGGCGTGTCAGCGCTGGTACGGATTGCCACCCGGCGGGGCGGCGGGGGGCTGCTGCGGCGGGTACTGCTGGGAGTACTGCTGCTGCGGGTACTGCTGGGGCTGATGCTGCTGCGGGTACGCCTGGGGCTGCTGCGGCTGCGCCGGCGGGTACCCGGACCCACCGGTCCCACCGGAACCCCCGCCCCCACCGCGCGACCGCCGCACCAGGAACACCACCAGCCCGACCACCACCAGCAGCCCGACGACCCCGCCCACCACGGCAACCACCGGGAAGCTCTTCCCGCCGTCCTCCTGCTGCGCGGCCCCCGCCGACTGCCCACCACCGGCGGCCGACCCGCTCGGCGCGGGCTGCGGGCTCGCCGGAGCGCCCGAGGAGTCCTTCTGCGACTCCGCCCGCCCCAGCAGCGGATTCTCCTTCGCCCCACCGTCCACGGCCGGGTTCGGCGCCAGCGCGGCCGCGGGCGAGGCGATCCCGTACCCGTAACTGCTGTTCGGCACAGCCGACTTGTCCGGCGGGGCCACCGCCGACTTGATCATCCGATTGATGACCTGCCCCGCCGACAACTCGGGATACTTCGCCCGCACCAACGCGGCGATCGCCGACACGTAGGCGGTGGCGTCCGAGGTGCCGTTCGAGGTGATGTAGGCCGAGTTCGACTTGATCCCGGCACTGGCGATACCCACACCCGGCGCCGCGAGGGTCATCTCGGGCCCCTTGTTGGACTTGTCCCAGACGAGTCCGCCCTTGTCCACGGCCGCGACCGCGACCACGCCCGGGTAGGCCGCCGGGTAGGCGACGGGGTTCCCGTGGTTGCCGAGGTTGCCCGCGCCCGCGATCAGGACGACATCCTTCGAGACGGCATACTCGACCGCGGCCCGGGTCTCGCTGTCGGCGGCGGACCCGCCCGAGATCGACAGGTTGACCACCTTCGCGCCGTGGTCGGCGGCGTAGCGGATCGCCTCGGCCAGCTTGGTCTCCCCGCTCTGGGCCTCCCCGGACTCGTTCAGCGCGACCCGGATCGGGAGGATCTTCACCTTGGGGGCCAGCCCCATGATCCCCGACTGCCCGTCATGGCCGTGTCCGGCGATGATGCTGGCCATCGAGGTGCCGTGGCCCAGGGTGTCCGTGCGCCCGTCCCCCTGCGACCCGGACAGGTCGGTGCCGGGCAGCACCTGGCCACCGAGGTCCTGGTGGTCCTGGTTGACGCCGGAGTCGACGAGGCCGACGATCACCCCGTCACCCTGGCTGGTCGGCCAGACCCTTGCCTCCGCACCGTAGTTCTGCAACGGCCACTGGGCATCGCGAATGGTGTCCGCGTACGCGGGTGCCGCCACGGGTCCCCACGCCAGGGCTCCTGCGGCCAGAACAGCCACAATGCCCACCGGTCGCCTGACCACCAAGTCCTGTCACCTCTTTCTCCGTACGAGCCGCCCGGAAGAGCGGAACACCGACCGATCCGGCGGATCAGTCCACCACGTCGGGGTTGACCCGATCGCCGGACGCCCAGGTCTCCTCGTCCTCGACCAGGTAGTCGGGGCGGTCCTTGGCCTGCTTCTTGTCCTTCTTCTTGCCGTGGCCGCTGCCGGGCAGACCGCTGCCGTCACCGTCCGGACCGGCCGGGCCCTGGCCCCTGCCACGGCCGAGGCCGGAGCCGCCCTCGGTGAAGGCCTGCCGCCCTGCCCCGCCCTTGCCCGACTCGCCGACCAGCCCGCCGCTCTTGCGGACCAGCCCGGACGAGGAGCGGCGGTCCGCGCCGCCCGCGCCACCGCCGGCACCGGACCCGCCGGCCTTGGTGTGCTCGCCCTCGATCCCGCCGGCCCCGAACGCACTGCCGTTCCCGCGACCGGAACCGCCGGCGCTTCCGCCGGACCGCCCGGAGCCACCGACGGACCGGCCCGAGCCGGAGCCCTCGCCCGACCCGCCGGCCACACCGCGCTGGCCGCCCGCCGGGGAACCGCCCCGGCCGCTCCCGACGCCACCACCGATGCCGCCACCGGTCGCTCCGCCCCGGCCGTCGACGCCACCGGCGTGCCCGCCCGAGTTGGCACCGAGGCCGCCGCCACCGGTGCCCTGCGACAGCGGGCCGCCCTTGGGCGTGGCTGTCCCGACGTGGACACCGTCGATCCCCGTGCCGGGACCGGTGGACCCGGGAGACGCGGGCCGGGTCGGAGAGTTGGCGATGCCGCCCTTGATCCCGGGATCGGTCGGACCGGGGGTGGTCGGCTTAGGCGACGCGGTCGTCCCACCGATCTTGGGACCGGAGGAGGACCGCGGGGCCGAGGCGACGCCGCCCTTGCTCTGGCCGGCGCCCGAGAGGCCCATGCCGCCGCCCATGATCAAGGCCCCGAGCGCCGCGGCTCCCCCGGAGTCCGGCGGCTGCAGGTCCTCGATGTCGTCATTGATGCTCGTCTTGGTCGGCGGCTTCAAGTACGCCGTCGTCGCACGGTACTTGGCGGCGAGGGTCTCCATGACCGCGACCGCCTGGTTCTTCTTCTCGTCGGCGATGGACGTGCGGGTGTCCTCGTCGTTGATGCCGACGGTGGACTCGGCGGTGTCGGCGATCGCGTCGCCCGCCTTGTCCCACCAGCTGGGCTCCTCCGGCATGTCCCGCTTGGCGGTGTCGATCGCCTCCGACATCATCTGCATCGCCGCGGAGGCGTCCTGCGCGTACGCGGCCGCGTTGTTCACCGCGTTCGAGAGCTTGGTCATCTTCGAGTAGAAGGCGTTGCTGCTCGACCCCTCCCACGAGGAGGTCGCGTCCGCGGAGGCGACGTTCAGCGCGCCGTGGATCTGCTTCAGCGTCTCGGTGGCCTTGCGCCAGGGGTCGCTGGCGGCCATCACGCCGCCGGAGTCCATGGACTGGACCATGCTCCGCATGTCGCCATGGCTGTAGCCATGGAAGTTGGTGAAGTCACTCATGATCGGACGCCTCCCGTTTCCGTCCCCAACCCGTTCCCCCGCCGGGACCGCGCCCCGGCCCGGCCGCCGGTCACCACGACGGCTTCGGCTCGGCGCTGCCCGAGGGGGACGCGGTGCTCACCGGAGCGGTCGGGGACGTTCCCACCGGCCGCGGCTGCGAGGCGTTGGTGGTGGTGCCGTAGATGACCTGGCTCTGCGTGGACGGGTTGGCGACCGACCAGCCGTCGGAGCCGACCCGCAGGGTGCGCGAGGTCTCGTGCTCCTGCTCCTCGTAGTTGACGGCGGTCAGCTCGGCCTTGCGCTGGGACTCGTCGATCGCGTCGTAGAGCGCGTTGAGGACGTCGCGCAGCCCGTCCCGCATCTGCTCGTACCGCTCGTGCAGCGCCTGGGCCTCCGGGAAGCTGCCGAAGGCGGAGCCGCCGACGCCGCTCTGCCCGTGCACCCGTGTGCCGTCCGCCGTTGTCTGGAACTCGCCCAGCAGACCCCGCACCTGTGCGGCGAACGCCCGCAGGCTGTCCACCTCCACGCGGTAGCCGGCGCCGGAACCGCCCGTCGATCCGGTCCCCGTGCTCACGTCCTCGTACCTCCCCCGTACCGGAGTGGCGGGGCGGGTACCGCTGGGCGGCGCGCCGCCCGCCGTCCACCCGCCGCAGCCAAGCTTCAACCCATATGTCTAACACATACGACGCCGGGTCAGAACGTCGCCTCGTACCCCAACCACCGGCCGCCGTCGTGGCCTACCGGTGGACGGCGTCCACCTGGGGGTTGGTTCCCGCCGACCGGGTGTCGTACGCCCGCTGGGCGGCAACCAGCTCGCGGCGGCACAGGGAGTCCGCGTGGCGGGTGGTCTCCGGCAGCCGGTAGGCGGGGGTGAGGGCGAGGGTGGTGTCGACCGCCTCGGCGAGGCCGATCCGGTGGCCGACCGAGACGAAGACCGGCTTGACGCCCCGCCGGGTGCGCACGGCCCGGCCGACCTCCTCCGCGCCGTCCAGCAGCGGGGCGACGGAGCCGCGTTCGGCGCCGGGCGCCTGGTGCTCGAAGCTGAACGGGGTCTTGGCCACGCCCATGGTGCACAAGCCGGTGAGCACACCGAGATGGCTGGCCAGGCCGAGGCGGCGCGGGTGGGCGAGGCCGTAGCCGTCGCAGACCACCAGGTCGGGGGTGTGCCGCAGCCCGGCCAGCGCGTCCAGGACGGCGGGGAGTTCACGGAAGGCGAGGAGCCCCGGGAGGTAGGGGAAGGCGATCCGGCCGGTGGCGGTGGTCTGCTCGACGACCTCCAGGGTGGCCAGGTCGAGCAGGACGGCGGCGGCCACCACCAGGTCGCGGTCGTCGTCGTAGGCGACGTCCACGCCGGCCACCAGCGCGCCGGCGGCCGGCTGCGGGGCGGGCCCGGTCGGGATCACCAGGGCGCGGAGCCGGTCCTGTTCGGCGCGCGCGCCGGCCTCGGTGCTCGGCCAGTCGGCGGGTACGGGCACGGTTCCCCCAGGTGATCGGTCCGGGGATCACCGTACCGACCGCCGTACCGACCGCCCCTGCCGACCGCCGCACCGCCCGCACCCGAGCGCACCGGCCGGCGGGGCCGGCGGCCCGCACGATCCCGTGCGCCCCCTCGTGCTTCTGCATATGCCCGGATCCGCGGATTACCCTGGTGAGGCTGGACTTACCGGCCTGCCGCCCTGGGTAGGTCAGGAGTACGAACTCCCGCCCCCGCGCGAAGGACTGACCGCCATGCCGCGCCCCACCACCGCACAGCTCTGCACCGGCACCCTGATCGTCGTCGCCACCACGGTGGCCCTGCTCGCCGTCTCCGGCTCCTCGGGGGTGTTCGAGGTGGCCGTGCTGGTCGTGTTCGCCATCGCGCTGGGGACGCTCACCACGGCGCTGCTCATGACGGTGGCCGCGCAGCGGCGGCGGGCCTCCGGCTCCGGGTCCGGGGAGCCGTCCGGACTGCCGCGGCCGGAGTACGCCGGGCGGGGCTGACGCGGTGCGCCCGGGGCGGCTGCCCCGGGCGGCGTGCGCCCGACCTCGCACCGACAGGCTGCGGGCCGACAGTCCGTGGGTGGTCAGTCCGTCGTGACGACCACGGTCTTGGCGGCCTTGTCGTGGATGCACTGGCGGTACGGCTTGTCGAAGACGCCGAACAGGCCGTCGACCGGCCACCACAGCGCACCGCAGCAGATCACCGCGGGCAGCACGAAGGTGGCCGACCTGGTCCAGGCCGCGTTGCTGCTGGGGGCGGACCCGTCGACCAGCATGGCCACCCGGAGCTTGAAGAGCTTCTTGCCGACGGTCTGGCCGTCCCGGCCGAGCATCAGCCCCTCGTAGACCAGGAAGAAGGCGTAACCGAGCCAGATCGGGCCGATCCAGCCGTTCTGCCGGGTCAGGTCGGAGAACGGCAGCGACACCACGATGGCCAGGATCTCCATCATCACGAAGTCGAGGACCTTCGCGGTGATCCGGTTCGGCCAGCCGGCGAGCGGCGGCATCCCCGGCACCGGGCCGGCGCCCTGCTGCCCGTACGGGCTGCCGCCGGGCGGCGGGGCGCCGTAGGGCGAGCCGTACGGGGACCCGTAGGAGGAGCCCTGGCCGCCGGGCGGCGCTCCGTACGGGGCACCGTAGCCGGGCGGGGCGTCGTGCGGGTTGCCGCCGGGGGCGGCGGGCGGGGGCGTGCCGTACGGGTCGGACGGCGCACCTGAGGGCGGACCCGCCTGCGGGGGCTTGTCGAAGGAGGGCTTGTCGCCCCCCTCCTGCTCGTGGCCTGAGGGGTCGTTGGTGCTCATGACCCGAGTAGAACACCGCAAATACCATGCTTTAGGGATATCTGACCCGTTTTGACCCGTTTCGCTTCCGGACGGCTCGTCAACCCGGGTCAGGCACGCACCACCCGCGTGCCCGCGGCCCGGTCGTGCAGCCCGCGCCGGGACCGCCGGTCGAGCAGCGGCCACAGCAGGCCCACCACGAGCAGGGCGGTGAGCTGGCCGACCAGCCAGCGCAGCAGCGCGCGGGCCGGTCGCGGCGGACGGGGGTTCGAACGGCCGGTCGGGACCTTGACGTCGACCACCCTGATGCCCGCCAGCCGCTTGCCGAAGGTCTGCCCGGTGCGGGCGGTCGGCAGCACCTCGTACAGGACCCCGAGCAGCACCAGCAGGCCGAGCAACGCGGCCGCCTTGCCGGCCACCACCGGGTCGACCATCCAGACCTGTACGGCCCGGCCGGTCTGGTGGGACTCGGCCTGGGCCTGCTCCAGCTTCTCCCGCAGGTGCGCCACCGCGGAGGCGCTGAGCGGGACGGCCCCCGCGGCGGCGACCACCGCGACCACGACCGTGTCGACCGCCCGGGCGAACAGGCGGCGCCCGAGCCCGGCGGGCCGCAGCGCCGCGGGCTTCCGGGCGGCGGACTTGGCAGGTGCCGGCTTGGCAGATCGAGGCTTGGCGGGCGCCGGCCCCGCACCGGCAGGCCTCGCCGTGGCAGCCTTCGTACGCGCGGGCTTCGCGGGCGCGGACCGCACCACAGCAGGCTCCTCCACAGCGGGAGCCTCCACGGCCGGCTCCACCGCCACCGGCTTCACCACCACCGACTCCACCGCAGCCGGCTCCGCGCGAACCTCCACCGGCGACGGCTCGGCGGCCACCGGCCGCTCCGGAGCCACCTCGGGCGCGCTCCCGACCGCCGCGGCCGCCTCGACCTCCAGCGCATCATCGACAGTGCCCTCGACAGCGTCAGCGACACCGCTCCCGGCCTGCCCCAGCACCCCCCAGGACACCCACCGCGGCGCCGCCCCGGTCTCCAGCAGCCCCCGCTGCGCCGCCGGGTCGGCCCGCCAGCCGGACTCCGCCGACTCCGGCGCCATCGGCCCGTACACGTCCGCCGGCGTCGCCGGGAGCGGCGGCAGCGGCAGCAGCTCCGCGCGGCGGACCACCGGCACCGGGTCGGCCTCGACCACCCCCACCGCCTCCGCGACGACAGCAGGGGCGCCGGGGGCAGCGGCAGACGCCACGACCGCCGGCCGGTGCGGCTCGACGGCGGCGCGCGCCCGCAGCTCCAGCTCGGCCTGCGGGGCCATGGTGAAGGCGGCTCCGGCCCCGGTCTGGTCGAGGAAGACCGGCCCGGTCTCCCCGTCCGCCGAGGGCTCGGGCAGCCGCGGCGCGGGCGGTGCCGGGATCACGACCGGCGGCGGCATGTGCCGGGGCGGGACGACCGGCGGCGCCTGCCGGGAGGCGAAGTGCGGCGGAGGCAGGTGCTCGCCCTCGGCCGGCGCCCGCCGGCTGGTGCCGGGCACCCAGCCGGCGCCGCCCCAGTAGCGGACGAAGCCGGGGATGGAGGGGTCGGGGTAGTAGCCCGGCGTCGGGCCGGCGGCCGTGTCCGCACCGCCGGCGAATGGCCGGTCCGTCATCCGTGCTTCCTTCGCGCCCGCACCGGGCCGGGTCGATTGACGCAGGCGGAGTGTCGCCGTGCAGTCACAAAGGGTAGTGCCTGGGCCGCGCGCTTCCGCCGGGTTCGGCGGAAAAGACCCCGCCCGAATGTGTGTAAGAGATCCTGTGCAGCGTGCTCTCTCCTCCCGGAGGGGCTGAGCGGCAGCCCGTTCCGGTGAGGGAGAGGAACACGGTCATGGAGCGGTCCGTCGGAGTGGTGGAGCAGGAGCTCGATCTCGACCTGGTGCTGTCACCCGAGCGCAGCGTGCCCGTCCCGGCCCGGCTCTCGTACGGGAGCCACGACCCGTTCGCGGTGCACATCACCTTCCACCTGGACACCGGGACGCCGGTGACCTGGGTGTTCTCCCGGGAGCTGCTGGTGGAGGGAACGTTCCGCCCCTGCGGGCAGGGGGACGTGCGGATCTGGCCGACCCGGTCGGGGCGGCGCAGCGTGCTGTGCCTGGCGCTCAGCTCGCCGGCCGGGGACGCGCTGCTGGAGGCCCCGCTGCCCACCGTGGCGTCCTGGCTGGAGCGCGCGCACCGGCTGGTGCCGCCGGGCGCGGAGCTGGGTGCGCTCGACCTGGACGGCTCGCTCGCCGACCTGCTGGCCTGAGCCCGGCACCCGGTGCGCCGTACCCCCGGCATCATGCCCCGTGCGCCGCGCCCCCGGCCCGGCCTGCGGCTGCCGGCCGCTGCCGCCGTCAGGCCTGCTGCGACTCGCGCGGGGCGTCGTCCGCCCGGCGCCCGGCGCCTGCCGCCCGGCCCGGCCGCTGCTGCGGCAGTGCGGCCAGCGGCGCGCCCGCGGCCTTGCGGCGGGCCCTGACCCGGAGCGCGGCCAGCGCCAGGAAGCAGATCCCCACGATCGGGTACACGTCGGCGGGGAACTGGTGCAGCAGCGGCAGGTGCAGATCGAGGTCGCCCTTGTGCGGGACGATCCACATGCCGAAGGACAGGAAGGCCAGCAGCGTCGCCGCCAGGATCGGACGCCAGCGCATCCGCCGCACGGCCGCCGGGCGGGAGCGCTCGTGCGCGGCCTCGGCGGCCAGCAGGACGAGCACCGGCACGCACCAGACCCAGTGGTGGGTCCAGCTGATCGGGGAGATCAGCACGGCGGTGACGGCGGCGCAGCAGATGCCCCAGGCCTCGGCACGCGGGGTCCAGCGGCTGCTGCGGTGGGCCCAGGCGGCGATGGCGAGGCCGGTCAGCGCGACGGTGCCGCTCGCCAGGGTGGCGAGGGTGCCGGGGTCGGCGCTGTGCAGCAGGCGGGCGACGGCGCCGCGGACGGACTGGTTGTCGACGATCTCGGTCTTGCCGACCCGGGAGGAGTCGTAGAGGTACTTGGTCCAGAAGCCCCAGGTGGCGCCGGGCAGGACGGCGGCGCCCAGGGCGAAGGTGGCCAGGAAGGTGAGGCCGGCCACGAAGGCGGCCCGGACCCGGCCGGTGATCAGCAGGTAGACCGCGAAGAGGCCGGGGGTGAGCTTGATGCCGGCGGCGATGCCGATCGCGACGCCCTTGCTGCGCCGGCCGTCGGGCCGGGTCAGGTCCCACAGGATCAGGCAGGCCAGGGCGAGGTTGATCTGCCCGTAGCGCAGGGTGGTGAAGACCGGCTCCAGCCAGACGCCGAGGCCGGCGATCAGCACCACGCCCACCGGGCGCAGCTCGCGCCGGGGCCAGCCGACCAGCTTGAACGAGAGGTGGGCGAGCACGGCGAGCAGGGCGACGTTGCCGGTGGTGATCGCGACCCGCAGGAAGCCGATGCCGAACCAGGTGGTCGGCACGAACAGCATGGCGGCGAACGGCGGGTAGGTGGCCGGCAGGCTCCACTCGGTGACCCGCAGCGCGTACAGGTCGTGGCCGTCGGCGACGGCGGCGCCCTCGGCGCGGTAGACGATCATGTCGACCATCGAGGTGCCGACGTAGTGCCGGACGGTGGCGTAGCAGAGCAGCGAGACCAGGGCGAGCGCGGTGGCGAGGGCCAGCGGGCGGCGCGGGGCCGCGCGCAGGGCGGCCAGCGGTGCGTCGAACGGGCGGCGCCGGGCGGCCGGCGCAGGGGGCTGCTCGGGACGCCGCGGGGGCGTCCTGCGTTCCTCTTGCACCGTGCTCACATCGTGCTCCGTCCGCTGGTGGGGCCAGCCTGCGACCTTACCCGACGGGGCCCGGCGGGCGCCTGGGCAAGCGGGCCGCGCGCGGGCAGGTGCACGAGCCGGGCGCGGGAGCCGGGCGGCAGCCGGAACGACCCCGCCCCCGCGGCCGTGGGGCCTGCGGGAGCGGGGTCGCGGTACGACGGGAGTCCGGCCGCCCGCGTCAGCCGTTGTACGAGCCGAGCGCCCGGGTGAAGTCGAGCGGCTGCTGCGCGATGCTGCTGCAGGTGGCGTCGGCGTAGGTCTTGGCGCCGCCGGGGCAGGCCTTGTCCCGGGTGCCGGACCACATGGCGAGCCAGGCGAGGTGCTTGGTCTTCGCGAAGTCGGCCAGCTGGGTGGCGTCGGCGACGGTGAAGACCTCGGTGGCGACGTCGTTGACGCCGATCATCGGGGTGACCGCGACCTTCGCCCAGGCCGCCGCGTCGCCGAGCCCGAGCACGCTCTTGACCTGCGCCTGGGTGGCGGTGGCCGCGTCGATGGCGTACCGGCCCATCCGGCCCTGCGGGTTGGGCGCGACGCCGTCGCCGAAGTCCATCGCCATGATGTTCACGGCGCCGATCTGGACGCCGGCGCTCTTCGCCCCGGCGACCAGGTTGATGCCGTCCTGGGTGAGACCGGTGGGCAGGGCGGGGAGGGTGAAGGAGACGTCCAGGGACTTGCCCTTGGCGGCGGCGTTCTTCTGCAGCTGGACGATGGCCTGGGCGCGCCGGGTGTTGGCGGCGCCGTCGGCGATCGCGCCGCCCTCGATGTCGAAGTCGAGCTTGTCGAGGCCGTAGGCGTCGACGGTCTTCTGGTACGCCGCGGTCAGGTCGGCGGTCGAGGAGCAGGCCGCGGCCAGCTCGCTGCCGTTGGCGCCGCCGAAGGAGACCCGGACGTCGCCGCCGATCGCGCGCAGCGCGCCGATCTGGCCCGCCACGGCGTCGGCGGAGAGGTCGGAGACGCCGCCCCACTTCGGGGTGCAGCCGCCGCCGGAGACGACGAAGGCGAGGTTGAAGTTCTTCACCCCGCTCGCCTTGGCGGTGGCGACCAGGTCGTAGGGCGGGTAGAGCGAGGTGTCCACGTACGGGGTGAAGCGGGCGCCGGTGACCGGGGCGGGGGTGCCGGTCGGGGTCGGCGTCGGGGTGGGCTTCGGCGTGCCCGTCGCGGTCGGGCTGGCGGAGGCGCTCGGCTTGGGCTGAGTGGCGGAGGCGCTCGGCGAGGGGGTGGGCGCGGTGGTCGGCGTGCCGGTGGGGCGGCCGGACGGGGTGGGGGCCGGGCCGTTCCCGGCGGTGCAGGAGACGTTGTTGATCAGGCAGTGGCCGGGCTCGGCCTGCGCGGCGCCGGCGCCCTGGACCACGAAGCCGACCTCGACGGTGCGGCCCGGCTCGATCCGGCGGTTCCAGTCCTGCGGCTTCACCGTGACGTGCTGGCCGGAGACGGTGAAGCCGGCGTTCCAGAGCGAGGAGACGGTGGCCCCGGCGGGCAGGTCGAAGCTCAGCGTCCAGCCGTCGAGGGCGCCCGTGCCGGGGTTGGTGATCACGTAGCGGCCGGTGTAGCCGCTCTCCCAGGTGCTGGTGCGGCTGTACGCGGCGCCGACCGACGCGGCGCTGGCCGAGGACGCGAGGGCGACCACGCCGCCGGCGACGATGGCGGCGGCCACGGCCGAGGCGCCGATCAGCGTGCCCTTGCGGCTGCGGCGGTGTCCGGGGCGGCGGGTGGGCTGGCTCGTCGTCATGGGGCGGGGTACCTCCGGGAGTGGGACCGTCGTACCCGGGGTCCGCGACCCCGGCGCCGCTGACGCTAGCGACGACCAAGGGGACGAAACGGACAGCTGAGACAGGGGTAGCGCTGGCTTAGGGCCCGGTTAAGGAACCCGCCTCCACCCGCCCCCTGAAACCGCGTCAGCCTCCTCGGCCCCGGCCGCCCCGGCCACCCCATCAGCCACGTCAGCTGCTGTCAGCCCCGGCGGCGCGACGCCACGGCGAACCGCCCGGCCCGCCGGCGGGCCTGGCGCGGGGCGGCGGCCTCCGGGCGGGTCTGGATGCGCAGCGCGATCTCCGCCCCGCCGAGCCCGGCCGAGCGGCCGAGCGCGACCTCGCCGCCGGTGTCCTCGGCCAGTTTGCGGGCAATGTCCAGGCCGAGGCCGGTGGAACCGTCGCCGCCGTGGCCGGTGCCGCGTTCGATCGCGGTGTCGGGGTCGGTGAAGCCGCCACCGGCGTCGCCGACCAGGACGATCACGGAGTCGGCGGTGGCCATCAGGTCGACCGAGAAGGCCGTACCGACCGGGGTGTGCCGGAAGACGTTGCCGAGCAGCGCGTCCACCGCCGCGGCCAGGTCGCCGCGCTGGACCGGGACCTGGACGGCGCCCTCGGCGCCCGCCAGCTGCCACGGGCGGCCCTCGTCCTCGGCCAGCGCGGACCAGAAGCCGACCCGTTCGCGGATCACCTCGACCGCGTCGCAGCCGAGCGTGACGGCCGGGGCGTCGTCCGGCGCCCGCCGGGCCGAGCGGATGATCTGGTCGACCTCGCGCTCCAGCTGGGAGACCGCGTGCCGGGTGGCGTCGGCCGCGTCGCCGTCGCCGAGCGAGGCGGCGTTCAGCCGCAGCACGGTCAGCGGGGTGCGCAGCCGGTGCGAGAGGTCGGCGGCGAGCTCGCGTTCGGCGGCGAGCAGGTGGACGACGCGGTCGGCCATGGCGTTGAAGGCCTGCCCGGCCTCCCGGAGTTCCTCGGGCGCCTCGGCGCCCTGCCGGCCCTCGACCGGGACCCGGACGGCCAGGTTGCCGGAGCCCAGCGAGCGGGCGGCGACGGCCAGCCGGCGGGCCGAGGCGACGATCCGGGCGCCCATCCGGTCGGCGACCAGGACGGAGATCGCGACCAGCGCGAGCGCCACCAGGGAGAGCACCAGCCAGGCGGTGGCGACCCCGTGGGTGAGGTCGCCGTCGACCACGTGCACCTCGATCACGGCGATCCGGCCGTTGTCGACCGCGACCGGCTGGAGCAGGGCGAAGCCGCCGGGGACGGCCACGGTGAAGGAGCGGCCCTGCTCCTCGACCGAGCCGATGTCGGCGGCCCTGGCCCGGACCTCACCGACCGTCGGCCCGCCGGGCAGGTGGACGGCGAGCCGGCCGCGGGCGCCGGCGTCGGTGGTGGCGAGCGCCCGCCCGATGGCGTCCGGGTCGGTGGTGATGGCGAGCGCCGGGCCGAGGGCCGCGGCCTGGCGTTCGGCGGCGGTGAAGGCGCGGTCCCGGGCGGTCTGCTGGACCATCAGGCCGAGCGGGATCAGGAAGGCCAGCGCGACCATGGTGGTGCCGGCGACCGCCGCCTTGACCATGGCCCAGCGCAGCGAGCGGGTGAACCGCCTCACGGGGTGGATCCGGCGGGCCCGCCCGGTGCCTCCAGCCGGACCCCGACGCCACGCACGGTGTGCAGGTAGCGCGGGCTGGAGGCGGTCTCGCCGAGCTTGCGGCGCAGCCAGGACAGGTGCACGTCGATGGTCTGGTCGCCGCCGTAGGTCTGCCGCCAGACCTCGGCGAGGATCTCCTTGCGCGGCACCACCACGCCGGGGCGGGCGGCCAGGAAGGCCAGCAGGTCGAACTCACGCCGGGTCAGGTCGAGCGCCCGCCCGTCCAGCACGGCCTCGCGGCGCTGCGGGTCGATGGCCAGGCCGCCGACCCGCAGGATCTGCGGGGTGGCCACCCCGCCGCCGCCGAGCCGGCGCAGCACGGCCGCCATCCGGGCCGTCAGGTGCTCGGCGGAGAAAGGTTTCACCAGGTAGTCGTCGGCGCCGTCGTTGAGCAGCCGGACGATCTCGGCCTCGTCGTCCCGCGCGGTGGAGATGATCACCGGGACGTTGGTGACCCCGCGGATCATCTTGAGCGCCTCGCTGCCGTCCAGGTCCGGCAGTCCGAGGTCGAGGATCACCAGGTCGCAGCCGACCTGGGCGACCTCGCGCAGCGCCTCGAGCGCGGTGCCCACGCTGCGCACGGCGTGGCCGGACTCGGAGAGGTGCCGGATGAGGGCGGAGCGGACAAAGGGGTCGTCCTCGACCACGAGCACTGTTGCCATGGCCCTGCACGGTACGCCATCGGCCCGCATTGGTCTGTACCTCGGGTGGCAGAACCGGCGCCGGGGCCATTTTCCCAGCCGTCCTTCGGATTGTCCGGGGCACCGACCTGCCGTCCGCCGGGATACGGCAGGATGAGCGGCGATGCGGAGCGGACTGGTACAACTCGGCGCCTGGACGGCGGCCACCGGCGCGGCGGTGGTGCTGTCCTGGCTGGGCGTGCACTCGGTGCTGGCCGGCACGGTGTTCGAGCAGCCGACGGCCGTGCCGCTGCCCTCCGCCGCCGCGCCCTCGCCGACCCCGGAGGCCGCCTCCGCGCCGCCGACGGCGAGCAGCACCGAGGCCCCGGCCCCGGCGGGCAGCAGCGCCCCGCCGAGCACCCGCAGCGCCGCGCCCAGCCGTACGCCCGGCCCGCGGCCGAGCCCGAGCGCCTCGGTGCAGAGCTACCTGGTGCCGGGCGGCCGGGTAGCCCTGGACCTCCGGGCGGACCGGGCCGAGCTGATCTCGGCGACCCCCGATCCGGGCTGGAAGATGCAGGTCTGGAACGAGCGGGAGTGGATGCGGATCGACTTCTCCCACCCGGACGGCACCAGCTCGGTCTTCGTCACCTGGAACGGCCACCCGCCGATCGTCCAGACCGTCCCCGCCCCATGACGGACGCCCGGTGACGGACGCCCGGTGATCGGCGCCCCGCCAGCGGTGCCCGGTCAGCGGTGCAGCGAGGTGGTCGGCGGCCGCACCCGGGCGGGCACCGGCGTGAACCCCGGCAGGTACGGGCCGGCGTACCCGGTGCGGTCGACCAGGGTGTGCCGGGCGGCGCCGGCGGTGGCGATCACGGCGAGCACCACGGTGCCGTGCCGGTCGGTGACCTCGTACGGCTCGACGATCGGCGCGGCGCCGCGGTCGACCGCGTAGTCGAAGGCGGCGAAGGCGTCCGGGACGCGCAGCGAGAGGTCGACGATGCCCTCCCCGAAGCGGGCCAGGTGGTCGGCGATCAGCCGCCCGTGGTCGGTGAGCACCTGCACCACGGAGGTGAGCACGTAGCGGGCGGGGCCGGTCTCGAAGACGTACGCGCAGGTCTCCGGGTTGCCGTTCTCCGGTCCCGAGTAGGCGGTGCAGCGCATGGCCAGCGTGGCGGAGTAGTAGTGGGCCGCCTTCCGGGCGTCGTGGACGGCGAGCACCACGGCGTCGGGGCCGGTGATCGGACGGAAGTCGTCGGCGGGTTCCTGGGTCAGCGGTGCGGCGGAGATCTCGGTCAAGGCGCTCCTCCCCGGTCGTCCCCGAGGCGCGGGGTGGGGGCCCGGGCGCGGGGTGTGGGGGGAGACTGGCCCTCGGCGGATCGATGCGCAACTGTTCCGATTCATCCTGGGCAAGGTGCCCGTCGGCGCCCGAAAATGGCGGCAGCCACTGTGCAGTTTGCCCACCGGACGGAGCCCCTGTGCACTCCCCCAACGATGCGATCGACGCGCTCGACGGAAAGTTGATCAGTCTGCTCAGCGAGGAGCCGAGGATCGGCGTGCTGGAGTGCTCCCGCCGGCTCCAGGTGGCCCGCGGCACGGTGCAGGCCCGGCTGGACCGGTTGCAGGCCCGGGGGGTGATCGCCGGCTTCGGGCCGCAGGTCGAGCCGGCGGCGCTCGGGTACCCGGTGACCGCGTTCGCGACCCTGGAGATCTCCCAGGGCCAGGGGGTGGACGTCCGGGCCCACCTGAGCGGGGTGCCGGAGGTGCTGGAGCTGCACACCATCACCGGGCAGGGCGACATGCTGGTGCGGATCGTCGCCCGGTCGAACGCCGACCTCCAGCGGGTGATCGACCGGGTGGTGGGCTTCGACGGGATCGTCCGGGCGTCGACCGCGATCGCGCTGGAGAACCCGGTGCCGTACCGGGTGCTGCCGCTGGTGGAGCAGGCCGCCCGGGAGTGACCGCGCCGGGCCGCCCCGGCCGGCCCGGGTCAGGAGCCGGTCAGCAGTGCGGGACGGGTGCCCCGGCGTCGAGCGCGTTCAGCGCGGCCACCGACTCGTCGATGGTGGTGACCGGGATCAGCTGCAGGCCGTCCGGCAGGTTCACCTTCGCGTCGGAGCACTCCGCGGCGGGGAGCAGGAAGACGGTGGCGCCGTCGCGGGCCGCCGCCTGGGTCTTCAGCGGCACCCCGCCCACCGCGCCGACCCGCCCCTGGTCGTCCACGGTGCCGGTGCCGGCCACCACCCGGCCGCCGGTGAGGTCGCCGCCGTGGCCGTTGCCGGCGAGCTTGTCGATGATCCCGAGGGTGAGCATCTGGCCCGCGCTGGGGCCGCCGATGTCGCCGAGGTCGACCGTCACCTTGACCTGGCCGGGCGGCAGGTGGAGGTGGTTCAGCGCCGCCGTGGTCGCGGCGTCCTGGGACTCCGTCATCTGCCGGGTGGTCTCCTGCACCGCGTCGGCCGGGTCCGGCTCCGGGTAGACCAGGTCGGTGGGCAGTACGGCCCGGTCCTCGTCCAGCCAGCCGTCCAGGGCCTGGCGCAGGGTGATCCGATCGCCGGCGTTGGTGGCCGAGATGGTGGTGGCCCGGAGCTGACCGCTGGTCGTCCGGACCGGGGCGCCGGTGATGGTGAGCACCGGACGGCCCTGGTACGAGCCGAGGGTGTCGGCGGTGACCCCGGGTGAGGTCAGCGTGAACGGCAGCGGCGCGAAGGCGGCGACCGCGAACAGCGCGACCACCGTCACGCCGCACAGGCCCAGCGCACGGGTCTTCGGAGCGGTGAGGGCCGCGGGCAGCTTCACAGGGGACACACCTTCACAGGAGACACACCCCGCATCAAAACACACCCGGGGCTCCCGCCGGGCACTACCGCAGGGCGTCGGCGACCTCGGTCGCGGCCTCCACCACCCGCGGGCCGACCCGCTCGGGCACCAGTCCGTTGAGCATCACCACGCCGACGCTGCCCTCGATGCCGCTCAGCCCGAGCAGCGCGGCCGCGGCGCCACTGGCCCCGGACTGCTCCTCCGCGTGGGTGACGACGAAGCCCTGCTCGGGCCGGCGCTGGCTGGGGAAGGTCCGGGCCTCCAGGATGGCCCGGCCGGCCGCGCTCTCGCTGAGCGGGTGCCGCAGACCGGTCCGGTAGGCGACGTGGAAGTCGGTCCAGGTCGGCTCGACCACGGCGACCGCGAGTGCCTCGCTGCCGTCGACCAGGGTCAGGTGGGCGGTGGCGCCGAGGTCCTCGGCCAGGCTGCGCAGCGCCGGCAGCGCCGCCTCGCGCAGCAGCGGGTGCACCCGGTGGGCCAGCCGCAGCACGCCGAGCCCGACCCGGGCCCGGCCGCCGATGTCCCGGCGGACCAGCCCGTGCTGCTCCAGGGTGGCCAGCAGCCGGTAGACCACGGTCCGGTTGACCGCCAGCCGGGCGGCCAACTCGGTCACGGTCAGACCCCGTTCGGAGTCGGAGAGCAGTTTCAGCACCCGGACACCTCTGTCCAGGGTCTGGGAAGTCTCAGCAGTCACGACGCGCATGTCCTTTCCGCGGCGGTCGCCGGACCGGCGGGCTGCCGGTACCGGGACGGAGGTGTCGCGCGCGAGTGGGTGTCCGCGCTGGAAGCCACGTCCCGGCGCCATTGCCGGACGGACGGCTCTGCGGTGCGCACTCGGGTCGAGGTGGTCGGTGCGAGTGAGCGTGGGGGGAAAAGTAGTGAACGGGAGGCGCCGGCGGAACCCCTTGTCCAAAATCCGATCCGGATCGACGCGCTACCGAGATGAAACTCCAGGCAAATCCCCCATAACATCCGGTGTTATTAGATCATCAGTGCGAATACAGTCCGGAGTCCGGACACCGTGGAGTGTCACCCACCGCTTCCGGACCGCCCCGGCCGCCCGTGGCCGGGTACGACGAACGCCCGGCGCCTTTCGGCCACCGGGCGTTCACCCCTGCGTCGAAGCGCCGCCGCTCAGGAGGCGGTCGCCCACTCCCGGATCCGGGCGATCCGCGCCTTCAGCTGGTTGGCGGTCGCCTGCGCGGTGAGCGGCCCGCCGCACTGGCGGCGCAGCTCGTTGTGCACGGTGCCGTGCGGCTGGTTGGTCCGGTGGTGCCAGGCCGCGACCAGCGCGTTCAGCTCCTTGCGCAGCTCGCGCAGCTCCTGGTGGGTGACCACCGGGCGCTGCTCGGCCGGGAGTTCGATCAGGTCGGCCTCCTCGGCCGGCTTGGCCTTGCTGCGCTGGATCTGCCGGTGCTGGCGCTTCTGCAGCAGCATCTGGACCTGGTCCGGCTCCAGCAGACCCGGGATGCCGAGGTAGTCCTCCTCCTCCTCGCTGCCCGGGTGCGCCTGCATGCCGAACTCCATGGCGTTGTACAGCACCCGGTCGAAGACCGCGTCCGAGCCCAGCGCCTCGTAGGAGAACTCCTCGCCACCCGCCGTGTCCGGCCCGTCGTTGGCCTTCTCGGCGTCGGCGAGCAGCCGGTCCTCCTCGTCGAAGAGGCCCTCGCCCTCCTTCTTCGGGCGGTCCAGCACGTGGTCGCGCTGGACCTCCATCTCGTTGGCGAAGCCGAGCAGGGTCGGGATGGTCGGCAGGAACACCGAGGCCGTCTCACCGCGCTTGCGGGCCCGGACGAAGCGCCCGACCGCCTGCGCGAAGAACAGCGGGGTGGAGATCGAGGTGGCGTACACCCCGACCGCCAGCCGCGGCACGTCGACGCCTTCGGACACCATCCGGACGGCGACCATCCAGCGGGAGTCGCCGGCCGAGTAGTCGGAGATCCGCTGCGAGGCCTCGGTCTCGTCGGAGAGCACCAGGGTCGGCTTCTCCCCGGTCAGCTCGCGCAGGATCTTGGCGTACGCGCGGGCCACGTTCTGGTCGGTGGCGATCACCAGGCCGCCGGCGTCCGGGATGGCCTTGCGGACCTCGGTGAGCCGGCGGTCGGCCGCGCTCAGCACGTTCGGGATCCACTCGCCCTGCGGGGCCAGCGCGGTCCGCCAGGCCTGGGCGATCAGGTCCTTGGTCATCGGCTCGCCGAGCCGGGCCTCCAGCTCGTCGCCGGCCTTGGTCCGCCAGCGCATGTTCCCGCTGTAGGAGAGGAAGATCACCGGGCGCACGACGTGGTCGGCCAGCGCGTGCCCGTAGCCGTAGGTGTAGTCGGCCACCGACTTGCGGATGCCGTCGCCGCCCGCCTCGTACTGCACGAACGGGATCGGGTTGGTGTCCGACCGGAACGGCGTCCCGGTCAGCGCCAGGCGCCGGGTGGCCGGCTCGAAGGCCTCGGCGCAGGCCTCGCCCCAGGACTTGGAGTCACCGGCGTGGTGGATCTCGTCCAGGATCACCAGGGTCTTGCGGGCCTCGGTGCGGTTGCGGTGCAGCATCGGGTTGACGCCGACGCCCGCGTAGGTGACCACGATGCCGTGGTACTCCCGGGACAGCGGCCCCGAGGAGTAGCCCGGGTCGAGCTTGATGCCTATCCGGGCCGCGGCCTCGGCCCACTGCTTCTTCAGGTGCTCGGTCGGGGCGACGACGGTGATCTGCTGCACCAGGTGGTTGTGCAGCAGGTACGACGCCAGGGTGAGGGCGAAGGTGGTCTTTCCGGCGCCCGGGGTCGCGACGGCCAGGAAGTCGCGCGGCTGCTTCTCGACGTATCGGTCCAGCGCCCCCTGCTGCCAGGCCCGCAGCGAGGCGGCCGTGCCCCAGGGGGCGCGGCCGGGGAAGGCCGGGGACAGGTGCGAGGCCGCGGTGGTGCCGGCCGGGCGGGCGGGTGCGTTCGGGTCGGCGTCCGAGAACAGGGGGGCCATCGGGGAGGCGGCAGTACTCACGGTCTCCGAAGGGGGTCGTCGCAGGTCAGGGCGGTCTTCTGCCCCCGGCCCACGGGCGGTCGGCGGTCGTACAACCCGCCCAGCCTACCGGGCCGGTGGCGCCGCCCGGCCCGCGCCGCGCTCGTCCGGCCGATCCGCCGGCCGGGCGATCGGGCCCGCCGCGACCCTCCCCCGGACGGTCGGACCAGGGGCCCGCCCGACCCCTCGAAGGCCGCGCCACCCCCGGCCGGGCGGGTGAAGTTCACACCATCCGACCGGATTTTCCGCCACATTCGGTTTGATGTGACCCGGATCACACCAGAAACGGCGAAAAGCCACGTAACGCCGACCCACCGGCGGACTCCCACATCCGGAGCCCGCACCCGCCCCAGGCGTCACGCGGCCCGCACCGAGTCCCACCGGGAGGAACCCCGCATGTCCGGTACGTCGGCAGTCGTCGAACAGGTCGTCCAGGCCCGTCTGATCCTCAGCGCCCAGCGTTCGGCGCCGCTGCAGGTGGTCCTGCGGTACCGCGCGGACGACCCGCTCGCCGTCCGGATGGTCTTCCCCGCCGAGTACGCGCTGGACGGCCCGGCCGAGGACCCGCAGGACGGGGACGGCGGCGCGGCCGGCCACGAGCCGGACCCCGGGGTCGAGTGGGTCTTCGCCCGCGTCCTGCTGGCCACCGGGGTCGACCGCCCGGCCGGCCCCGGCGACGTGCACATCCGGCCCGCCCTGGACCGCCGGACCGTGGTGGAGCTGCGCGCCCCCGAGGGCGTCGCCCTGCTCCACTTCCCCACCCAGGACCTGCGGCGCTTCCTGTGGCGCAGCCACCTGGCCGTCCCGGCCGGCCAGGAGACCCGCCACCTCGACCCCGACCGGGCCCTGGCCGAGCTGCTCCGCTGAGCGCCGCCGGCCGTTTCGCTAGGCCGACAGCCGCCGCATCAGCCGCACCCCCTGGGCCGGCGTCAGGTGCGGCAGGTAGGCCTTGCCGATCGCCCGGGTGATGCTGCCGAGCGCCGCCGGGTCCGGGTAGACCATGTACATCGGCCGGTACTCCGGCTGGAACTTGGCCTTGAACGCCAGCAGCGAGCGGAAGCCGTAGACCGGCTCCAGCGTCTTGCCCATCCAGTCGAGCATCCGCTGCAGCGCGGTGGCCGGCTCGCCCCGGTCGGAGCGGGCCAGCGGGGCCCCGGACAGGCTGAGGAACTGGGCGCCCTCCTCCTTGAAGCCCAGCGCCGCCGAGGCGATCAGGAACTCCATCACGCCCCGGAAGCCCTCGCTGCGCCGCCGCATGAAGTCCAGCGTCCAGCCGACCGGCTCGCCCTCCCCGTACACCGGCATCCAGCTGGTCAGCCCGTGCACCGTCCGGTCGGCGTCCACCGCGACCAGCACCCGCACGGCCGGGTCGGCCAGCTCGGCCAGCCCGCCCAGGGTGAAGCCCATCTCCGGCAGGCCCTTGTCGGAGACCCACTCCTCGGAGATCGACCGGATCTGCTCCCGGATCGCGATCGGGGCCTCGTGGTAGGTCCACCACTCGGCCGTGATGCCCTGCTTGCCGGCCTTGTTCAGCGAGGTGCGGATGTCCTGCCACTTCTTCCCGGTGAAGGCCAGCTCCGGCAGCGCCACCACGGTGTCCTCGGCGACCTGGAGCGAACGCCAGCCGAGTGCCTCGGCCGCCGCCGCCGTCCCGGGGGTGACGCTGTAGAAGCACGGCGTCCAGCCGCGGGTGTCGCAGTACCGGGCGAATCCGGCCACCGCCCGCTCCCGGGCCGCCGGTTCGCCGAACGGGTCGCCGGTGGTCAGCGCCACGGTGGCGATCACCCGGTACGGCACCGCGGCCAGCCCCTGCTCGTCGAACCAGTAGTGGTTGCCGTCCCAGGTCGAGATGAAGGACAGCGTCGACCCGCCGTGCGCCTGCAGCAGCGCCCGCGCCCGGGCGGCGTCCTCGGCGTCGGTGTGCAGCACCGGCCGGCGGAACGCCAGCACCAGCGCCACCAGCGTGATCGCCCAGAACACCACCCCGCAGTAGTTCTGCAACGCCTGCGCGGTGCCGCCGGCCGCGATCGGGTAGCCGGGCAGCAGGTCGTTGTACGAGGGCGGCAGCAGCTCCGAGGGCAGGCCGGCCAGCAGGTCGGTGAAGCGGGCGTCCGGCTCGTACTGGTCGCGCACCAGCCAGCCGATGCCGAGGTACACGCCGCAGCACAGCACCAGCGCGCCGCCGACCACCGCGCCGAGCCGGACCATGTCCCGGTGCGCCAGCCGCTGGTCGAAGCTGCGCCGGGTGACCCACTGGAGCACCAGCAGCGCGACCGGCAGCAGCAGGGCCTCGCCGATCAGCTCGAACAGCAGGGACAGCCCGCCGTCCTGGGCGAAGCTGTCGTAGTTGTCGGACAGCAGCCAGGCCAGCACCCCGACCCAGGCCAGCTCGGTGACCGCGGCCAGCCACCAGGCCAGCCGCAGCCCGCGGCGCAGCCCCTCGGCCAGCACCAGCAGCAGCACCGGCACCAGCGCGGCCATCAGCCGACCGGGCGAGTCGAAGAACCGCTCCACCGAGTGCGCCCGGGCGCACTCCGAGGTGGAGGTGGCGCAGGCGTCGGCGATCTCCGTCGTGGACGGCACGTGCGAGAAGTAGAGGTCACCGACGGTGTTGAACGGGCCGATGGCGTCCTGGTAGAGCGAGGCGACCAGCGGACCGATCGCGGCGGCGGCCAGGCAGAGCGCGACCAGCACCCGGGTCTCGGTGTGCGAGGCGCGGTGCGGGCGGCCCGGGCGGCGCCGGTGCAGCAGGGCGCCGCCGACCAGGCCGACCAGCACGCCCGCCACCCGCTGGACGCCCTGCAGATGACCGACGTAGAGCATCAGCACCAGCGGGACCAGGACGGCCACCAGCCGCAGCCGGCGCCGCCAGAGCAGGCTGAGCCGGTAGCTGAGCACGGCGGCCAGCGCGAGCAGTCCGGCGCCCGGGCTGACCGCGATCTGGTCCTGGATGGCCTTGGTCCACCCGAGGTCGGCCGAGACCCCGAGGCGCACCGCCCCGGTGCCCAGCAGGGTGCCCAGCACCTGGCCGGCCACCAGCACGGCGGCGGCGAGCGGGGAGCCCAGGCGCCGTTCGGCGATCGGGCCGAGCACCACGAGCAGCAGGCTGATCACCACGTACGCGCCGATGCCCGAGCACCAGAACAGCGAGGAGAGCGGGGTCCACCAGCGGCCCGCCGCGAGGGTGGGGATGCCCACCCCGACCTGTTCCAGCAGGTCGTGGTCGGGGCCGCTCCCTAGGCTGCCGGTGGCCGCGCCGACCACCCAGAGCACCACCAGCAGGGCCAGGGTGAGCGGGGCGGAGCGCAGCTGCGCGGCGTACGGGCGCAACAGCCGCAGCAGGCGGTGCGGGCCGCGTTCGGGGCGCGGGGTGACGGGGGCGGCGTCCGTGCCGCCGTCGCCGGTCACCGGGTCAGTCCGGTCTGCCGGGCGACCCACGGGAGGTAGCGGACCAGCGCGGCGCGGAAGGTGCCCCAGTCGTGGCCGCCGGGGACGGTCTCGAAGGTGGCCCGCACCCCGGCCCGCGTCGCGGCGGCGTACATCTTCTCCTGCTGCGGGCCGAACTCCGCGTCGCCGGCGCCGACCAGGAACAGGCCGGCGGTGTCGGGGAAGCGCCCACGGTCCATCAGGTGCGCCGGGTCGACCGCGTCGAAGGCGGCCTCGTCGCCGCCGAAGGCCTTGGCGACGGTCTGCGCGTGGCTGCCGAGGGTCGGCTCGGCCTGCCCGGAGACGTCCAGGAAGGAGCCGTACACCTGGGGGGCGTTCAGGGCCAGTTGGAGGGCGCAGGTCCCGCCGAAGGAACTGCCGCCCACGGACCACCGGGTGCGGCCGGTGCCGGTCTGCAGGTGGCCGTGGATCCAGTCGGGCACGTCGACCGACAGGTACGTCTGCGCCATCGCGATCCTCGAATCCATGCAGAGCGTGTTGTTGAGGGAGGAGCCGAGCGGGTCGGCGACCACCACCACCGGGGCGAGCCCCCGGTGCGCGGCGGCGAAGGAGTCCAGGACCTCCGGCATGCCGCCGGAGTTGATCCAGTCGGTCGGGCCGCCGGGCTGGCCGGCCATCAGCACCACCACCGGCAGCAGCGGCCGCGGGGAGGCCTGGTAGGCGGGCGGCAGGTAGACGTAGCCGTCCCGGGCGGTGAACCCGGACCGGGTGCCGGGGATGGTGACGGCGGAGAGCGTGCCCCTGGCGGGCAGTCCGGCGGGCGGCTGCCAGACCTCGGAGAGGGTGCGGCCGGGCGGCACGGTGACCGTCCGGGCGTCCGTCCCGGTGGTCAGGTCCTGCGTCTCGGGGGCGAGCATCGCCCGCAGCGACGGGTACTGGACGTAGTGCCGGTTGACCTGGTTGGCCGCCATCAGCAGCACCAGGACCGCCGCCAGCAGGGCGCCGGCCCGGCCGCCCCAGGTCAGCGGCGGCATCCGGAAGCCGGCCAGGCACAGGCCCAGCAGGGCGACGCCGATCCAGACCGTGACGGTCCGCGGCAGCGCGTCCGGGAAGGGCTTCCACCAGTCGTCGACGGCGTGCACCACCAACAGGGTGAGCAGCGCGGCCAGCACCACGGCGCACGGCAGCCAGCGGCCCCACCAGTGCGCGCCGGTGGAGAGCGCGAGCCCGCACAGGGCGCCGAACCCGAGGACCAGCAGGGCGTACGGCACCGGGCCGTGGATCAGCGACCAGTCGAGCGGGTTCCACCCCGCGAGCGGCCGGGCCAATGGGTCTCCTCGGTGCTCGGGGCGGGTCAGGCCCGCAGGGTGCGGACCAGGTGGGCGAAGACCACGACGTTCCCGTCGTAGCCCTCCTGCTGGGTGAAGCCGCCGCCGCAGGTGATCAGGCGCAGCTGGGCGTCCCGGGTGGTGCTGTAGACCTTCCGGTCGGGGAAGTCCTTCTTCGGGTAGACCTCGACCGCGTCGACCGAGAAGAACGCGGTGGCCCGGTCGGCCCGCCGGACCTCCAGCTGGTCGCCCTTGCGCAGGCTGCCGAGCCGGTAGAAGACGGCCGGGCCCTGCCGGTTGTCGACGTGGCCGGCGACGATCGCCGCACCGCGCTGCCCCGGCGTCGCGCCGCCCTGGTACCAGCCGGCCAGGTTGCGGTCGCCGTCCGGGGGCGGCTGGAGCCGGCCCTCGCCGTCCAGCGCGAGCGGGGTGAAGGGGGCGTCCACGCCGATCGCCGGGATCAGCAGCCGGGTGGGCGGGGAGGCCGGCAGCGGGGGCACGATCGGCCCGGCCACCGCACTGCCGTCGAAGGCCTGGTCCGCATCGGGTCCGGGTGGCAGGACGGCGCCGCCGTGCTGCACCAGCCAGGCCCCGAGCACCAGCGCCGTCCCGGCGGCCAGCGTGCCCGGCCACGGGCCCCTGGTCTGCTGCGCGGCCACCTGTGCTCCCCTCGGTCCGTCCGTCTGCCCAGTGAAACCCCGGGCCGGGCCGGGCGGCATCCGCTGGGCACCGGGCGGGTGGCGCGGGCGGTCCGACCGGAGCAGGACGTGCGGGGGCCGGGGGCGGCCCGGCCCGACGGGCGCTCACCGGGCCGGCTCCGTGCGTCCGCGGCGCAGGGAGCCGACGCTGGGCAGCCGGGGCCGGGTGAGGAAGCCCTCGGCGCTGGCGTTGGCGATCGCGATGGCCGGCAGCTCGGAGGACTTCTCGTAGAGCAGGTACCGGGGCTCCCACTCCGGCTGGTACTTGGCGTTGGCGCGGTACAGCGACTCCAGCTGCCACCAGCGGGAGAAGAAGCGGAGCACCCCGCGCCACAGCCGCAGCACCGGGCCGGCGCCGAGCTTGCCGCCCTCCTCGAAGACCGCCCGGAACATGGCGAAGTTCAGCGACACCCGGGCGACCTGCGGGTCGCCGGCCGCGGCCCGCAGCAGCAGCTCGGTGATCATGTACTCCACCAGTCCGTTGTCCGATTCGCGGTCACGGCGCATCAGGTCCAGCGACAGCCCGTGCGCGCCCCAGGGCACGAAGCTGAGCAGGGCGCAGGTGCGGTCGTTCTCGTCCCGGCACTCGGCCATCAGGCAGTCGCCGTCGGCCGGGTCGCCGAGCCGGCCGAGCGCCATCGAGAAGCCGCGCTCGGTGCGCCCGTGGCGCCAGGCGTCGGCCAGCCGCACCAGCTCGGTGAGCTGCTCCTCCGGGATCTCCCGGTGGCGGCGCAGCACCACCCGGTACCCGGCCTTGCGCAGCCGGTTGCAGGTCTGGCGCAGCGTCCGCATCGAGCGCCCCTCCAGGGCGAAGCCGGCCGCCTCGACCACGGCCTCGTCGCCGAACTCCAGTGCCCGCAGGCCGGCCACCCGCCCGTACGCGGTGCCCGCCTGTTCGCCGGCGCCGGTGACGGCGGGCACCCAGGCGTGCCGGCGGACCTCCTGCCACCACCGCTCGATCGCCTGCGGCCAGGCCTCGGGGTCGCCGATCGGATCGCCGGAGGCCAGCGCCACGCCGTTGACCACCCGGTAGAGGACGGCGGCCTTGCCGGAGGGCGACCAGCACACCGACTTGTCCCGGCGCAGCGCGAAGTAGCCGAGCGAGTCGCGGGCGCCGTGCCGCTCCAGCAGGGCGCGCAGCCGCGCCTCGTCCGCGGGTTCCAGGTGGCGGCGGCCGAGCGGGGAGCGGAACAGCGCGCGCAGGGCGAGCAGCAGCAGCGCGGCGCCGAACAGGTTGATCCCGAGGTCGACCCAGCCGGGCACGTCGACGTCGGCGTACTCGACGATGCCGGACAGGGTGACCAGCCGCAGCAGGACGTAGACGCTGCTGTCGCCCCAGTCGGGCGGGGTCCCGTCGTAGGTGAGCCGGACCACGGCGGCGCCGAGCACGGTGAGCACGGCGCCGCCGAGCACCAGGACGGCCAGCGCCAGGGCGATGTTGCGGCGCTGGCCCCGGGCCTGGAAGGCGGGCCGGGAGAGCAGCAGCACGGCGAGCAGCGCGAGGGTGAGGGCGGCCGAGACCCAGTTGAAGGGGTGCGCGCGGTAGGTGGAGTAGGCCATCGCGAGCAGGAAGGCGGCGCAGTGCAGCGCGGCCACGGTGGTGGTGACCAGCCAGGCGGCCCGCTTGCGGCGGCGCAGCATGACGGCGAGCAGGCCGGCGAACAGCGCGGAGCTGAAACCGGCGGTCATCAGGACGGGGGTGAAGTACTCGCCGGTGTTGGCCCGCTTCAGCTGGTCGCGGAACGGTGCGATCAGGCCGCCCAGCAGGCAGAGCAGGGCGGCGGCCCGTACGTACCACTCGGCCGCCAGGGCGCACCGGGCGCGCCAGGGGGCCACCGGCTCGGGTTCGCGGAACTCGGACTCGGGCGGCGGCATCACCACCGTGGTGGCGGTGGGCGGCGGCGGGCCGGCGGACGGGTCCGGTGCTCCGGCCAGGAAGTTGTAGACGGAGGTGCGGTAGGCGCCGATCCGGCCGTGGATCCTGATCTCCCGGCGCTCGGCGCGGGCCAGCCGCTTGGGTCGGGCGCGGTAGCGCCAGCGCGCCCACGGGCTCTGCGGGCGCGCCAGCCGCACCGCGCCGACCAGGGCGAGCGGCCAGAGCATCACCCCGAGCAGGCCGGTCCACAGCTTGCCCTTGAACAGGCTGACGACGACCAGCAGGAGCAGGAACGCCGCGCCGGCCACCTGGTCCGCCGTCAGCCGGCGGGTGAAGCCGCCGAACGGGAGCTCGCCGAGGAGCAGCAGGCCGATCACGGCGACCGCGAGGATCACCGCGTCCACCGACTTGCGGCCCTGCTCGCTCCAGTAGACGTCCTCCAGGTGGAGCACCAGGGCGAACTCGTCGAGCACCAGGCCGGCGCCGATGCCGAAGCCGCCGGCCAGCCAGTTCCAGGCCTGGCCGCCGTCGCCGCGGATGGCGAACGCGGCGACGCCGCAGACCAGCATCAGGGCCTGGCCGAACACCACGTGGTGGATGTGCATCCCGCCGGGCGTGACGTTGCCCGGCCACCAGCGCGCGCCGCGCCGGATCATCCGGACGCTGAACCTGATGAACAGGAAGGAGGCGATCAGGCCCACCAGCAGCAGGAAGAGCGGCTCGCGGCCGGAGTCCACGATCCGCTCCCGGTAGGCGTCGCTCACCCACTGCCACATCGCTGGACGCACCTCCGGCGGACGCTGGACGGTTCTGGTCCATCTGACGACGGCTCAGTGCCGGGCGGCCACCGGGCAGGCCGGCCGGTAGGCCGAACGGATGAGCGTGTTCCGGGCGCACGGGGTATCGCCCGCGCCACTCGCGCCGCCTACCGGGGACGCGCGCCCCTCCGTGCCATGCTGTGGCCCGGTCCGGCCATCCAGTCCCACTGATGCGCTTATCGGACTGACCGTCAGCGCCGACCTCCACCTCCGCTGCCAGGACACCCCACCCACTGCGAACGGATGTGACCATGGAAGCCCTCCCCCGCCGTACCCTGCTCGCCGCCGGTGCCGCCACCGCAGCCACCCTGGCAGCCGGCTGCGCCGGCACGGGCGGCAGCGGAGGCGAGCAGAGCGCGAAGCCGGGCGGCGGCGCGGACGGCGCGGCCGGCCAGAGCCCGCAGCCCGTCCCGGTCGTCACCCTGATCGGCGACGGCTCCACCTCCGACACCGGCGCCCAGCCCAACCAGCCCAAGGCCGAGCCGCTCAAGCTGGGTGAGCGCCCGCCGCAGTTCGTGGTCTTCTCCTGGGACGGCGCGGGCGAGCTCGACAACAAGCTGTTCAGTCGCTTCCGGCAGCTCGCCAAGGAGTACGACGCCGGGATGACCTTCTTCTTCAGCGGCGTGTACGCGCTGCCGGAGGCCAAGAAGACCCTCTACCGCCCGCCGCAGCACCCGATCGGCGCCTCCGACATCGGCTACCTCAACGACGAGCACATCCACGGCACGCTGGAGCAGCTCGGCGCCGCCTGGCTGGAGGGCCACGAGATCGGCACCCACTTCAACGGGCACTTCTGCGGCCCGACCGGCGGCGGCAAGTGGTCGCCGGAGGACTGGGACAGCGAGATCGAGCAGGCGATGGACTTCGTCATGAACTGGAAGACCAACACCGGCTTCGACCTGCCCGCCCTGCCGTTCGACTACCGCAAGGAGCTGATCGGCTCCCGCACCCCCTGCCTGGAGGGCCAGCGCGGCCTGCTGCCGACCGCCGCCAAGCGGAACTGGAAGTACGACAGCAGCGGCGGGGGCGGTCTCCAGGTCTGGCCGCAGAAGTTCCAGGGCGGGGCGCTGTGGGACATGCCGCTGCAGTCCATCCCCTTCCCGGGGCACAGCTTCCAGGTGCTCTCGATGGACTACAACATCATGTACAACCAGTCCGGGGCCAACACCAAGGGCGACCCCGGCCACTACGCCGCCTGGCAGGTGCAGGCCCGCGACTCGTACCTGGCGGGCTTCGACCGGGCGTACAACTCGAACCGGGCGCCGATGATCATCGGCAACCACTTCGAGGAGTGGAACGGCGGGATCTACATGTCGGCGGTCGAGGACGCGCTGAAGGTCATCGCCGGGCACCCGGAGGTGCGGCTGGTCTCGTTCCGCCAGCTGGTGGAGTGGCTGGAGGTGCAGGATCCGGCGGTGCTGCGCAAGCTCCAGGCACTGCCGCCGGGCCAGTCGCCGACCGGGGGCTGGGCCGAGTACCTCGGTCCGGCGGGCAGCGTGAGCCCCTCGAAGCCGCCGGCCTCAGCCCAGGTCGCCCCCCGGACCTGAGGCCGCGACGGCCCGGGTGCCGGCCCCGCCGCGGGCGGGGGCGGAGCTCCGGCCCGAGACCAGGGCGCCCAGCAGGGCGACCCCGGTCATCACCAGGAAGATCACCGCGAACGGGCCGGCCGGCGTCGGCCCGTTCGCCGTGCCGGTCGGCGCGCCGCCGCCGAGCGCCGCGAACAGCACCCCCGCCAGGCCCATCAGCACCACGTTGCCGAGCGCGTCGCTGAGCTGGAGCGCGGCCGAGTTCGCCCCGGTCTCCTCGGCGGCCGAGAGCTTCATCATCAGCACGCTGATGCTGGCCACCGCCAGCCCCATGCCGATCCCGCCGACGGCCCAGGCCACGGCAGCGGCCCAGGTCGGCACCGCGGGCACCAGCACCAGCGCGGCCCCGGCGATCGCCACCGCCGTCAGCACGAAGCCCAGCCGGATCAGCGCCGGGCGGTGCCGGTCGGCCCACGGCCGGCCCTGCAGGAACGAACCCAGCGCCCAGGACAGGCCACCGCTGGTCAGGGTCAGGCCCGCCAGCGTCGGGGACAGCCCGCGCTGGGTCACCATCATCAGCGGGATGAACGCCTCCGCCGCGAAGAACGCCCCCGCCGCCACCCCGCGCAGCAGGATCACCGTCGGCAGCCCGCGCGCCGCGAGCAGCGTGCCCGGCGGCAGCAGCCGCACCACCGCGGGCACCAGCAACGCCGCCCCGGCCGCGGCCGGCAGCAGGCCGATCAGGTCCAGCCGCTGCCCCGCGTACTGCAGCAGCCCGGCGCCGAGCGCCGCCATCGCCGCCATCAGGGTGCGCCGGCGGTCCCAGCGCGCGGCCGTGCCGGACGGCTGGGCCCGCTCGGCCCGGCGCAGCGCCGGCCCCATCACCGCCAGCGGCAGCAGGATCAGCACCGGCACCGCCAGGAACACCCAGCGCCAGCCCAGGTGCTGGGTGACCGCGCCGGAGATCAGCGGTCCGAGGATCGAGGGCAGCACCCAGGCCGCCGAGAAGGCCGCGAACACCGCGGGCCGCAGCCGCTCCGGGAAGGCCCGGCCGACCACCACGTACAGCGCCACGATCACCAGGCCGCCACCGAGGCCCTGCACCGCCCGGCCCGCGACGAACGGCCACATGCCGACCGCCGTACCGGCCAGCACCAGGCCCGCCCCGAAGATCGCGATCCCGGTGAACAGCGGCCCTATCGGCCCGCGCCGGTCGCACCACTGCCCGGACACCACCAGGGCGAACAGGGTGGTGGTGAAGTAACCGGAGAAGGCGAAGGCGTACAGCCCCAGGCCGTCCAGCTGACGGGCCGCCACCGGCATCGCCGTGTTCACCGCGGTCGCCTCGAAGGCGAGCAGCAGGACGACGGAGACGATCCCCAGGGTGAGCGCCCGGTACGGGCCACTCAGCACGCCGCCCTCGGACGGGGGCGGCTGCGGGGCCGGGGCGCGGTCGACCGGGGTGGGCGAGGCAGTGGTCATGCCAGCCATCGTAAGACCCGTGACGGCCGGTGACTCCTGACGGGAGACCGGTTCGGCCTCCGCCCTCGGACCTACGCCCACCGGGCCGACGGGCCGGGCCCTGCGGGTGCGGATCAGTGCAGCAGCTTGAGCCCGACCACGCCGGAGAGGATCAGCAGCAGGCAGGTGATCCGGGCTGCCGACACCGCGTCCCCGAGCGCCACCATCCCGTACAGCGCCGTGCCGATCGCACCGATGCCGACCCACACCGCGTAGCCGGTCCCCAGCGGGATGCTGCGCATGGCGTAGGCCAGACCACCCATCGAGAGCGCCAGGGCGACGGCGAAGACCAGCGTCGGCGCCGGCCGCGAGAACCCCTTCGACCCCTCCAGGGCCACCGCCCAGACCGTCTCCAGCACACCGGCGACGACCAGAACCACCCACACGATCACGACAGACTCCTCCGCAGTCACTGCGCGGCAGCCCTGCGCTGCCGTCGCGGTACTGCGTCGTCTTGTCGTGCCGGGTACGACGCACCTCGTCCGGGGCGAGCGATCTCCTCACCTCGTATCGACGGTAGCACACCATGAAACACAGAATTCATATACGGATATTGACGCGCTCCGGGGCCCGCCGCATAAGATGAATTCATCAGCACGGCGGCGGGAACACCGGCCGCCACCCGGGTGGCACGGACGACAGGAGTCGGCGATGAACAGGAGCACGGAGGCCCGTCACGCGGCGCCCGGCACCTGCGCCCACTGTTGCCGCCGCCCCGGCTGTCGCGCCTGAGCGCGCGCTCTCCCCCGCAGTCCGGCGAGGCCCTCGACGCCTCTCGCCCTCCCGACCCGACCGTGTGCCCGAGTGGTTCAGGGAGCCGCCTGCAAAGCGGTTTACGTGGGTTCAATTCCCGCCACGGTCTCCGTTCGCCGAATTCCCGGACAGCCCCCACGCCGTCCGGGAATTCGGTATTCCCGGACGCCGGAATCACCGCATTCACCGTATTCACGTGGTCCACCCTTGTCCCGGAACGCCGCAGGGGCGCCCCCGATGTCCGGGGGCGCCCCTGCCGTCACCTCGACCCGCCGGTGGCTACTCGATCACCGGGGGAAGGGCCGAACCGCCGCGCCAGGTGTCCTCGTCCTCGACGAGGTAGTCCGGACGGTGACCGGCGTCCTTCTTCTTGCCCTTGCCGGCCGAGCCGCCGGCACCGTGCATGCCGCCCGCGCCCGCCGCGCCGTTCTGGCCGCCGCGGGCCTTGCCCGCCGCGCCACCGGCCGCGCCCGCACCACCGGCACCGGCCGCCGAACCGCGGCCCTTGCCGAGCCCGGAACCACCCTCGGTGAACGCCCGGCCGCTCGCGCTGCCCGGCCTCGCACCGCCGACCGTGCCACCGGCCCGGCGGACCAGACCGCTGCCCTTACCGCCGGCACCGCCCTTGCCGCCACCGGCGCCGCCGCCCATGCCGCCGCCGTGCATGCCACCGGCCCCGGCACCGCCGGGCGCACCGGCCTTGCCCTGGCCGCTCGCGCCGCCCGCACCGCCGCTGCCGCCGGTACCCGTACCGCTGACACCACCCGGACGCTGGGCACCGCCGGAGCCGCTCTTGCCGGAACCGCCGACACCGGCGATCCCGCCACCGCCCCGGCCGCCGCCGAGCACACCGCCACCGCCGCCGCCGAGACCACCGGGGATGAAGCCGCCCCCGGCGATCCCGCCACCGCCGCCGACACCGCCACCGCTGCCGCCACCGGCCCCGATCGCACCGCCGAGCCCGCCACCGAGCTGGATCCCACCACCGCCGGGCCCCGGCGTCGTGGTCGGCGGGGTCCACCCGTCGATCCCGGTGGACGGCGGGAGCGCCACACCACCGTGCGGCGGCGTCCCCCCACCCGGCAACGTGTGCCCGGGAGTCCCGGGCACGGTCGGCGTCAGCGGATCCAGATGCTGCGGCGTGAGCCCGGGCACCTGCGCGGTGCCGCCCTGGGGGCCGTCGGGCTTGACCATGCTCGGGGGCGGCGACACGCTGCCGTCACCCCCGCCTCCGGGGCCGGGCTCGGCCGGAGCCGGCGGGAAACCCGTCCCGCCGTCGTGCTCCCAGTTGCGTGGCTTCTCCGGCGGAACGGGGATCTGGCCGGCCGCCTGCTGGTAGTACGGAGCCAGGTACTCCATGGTGCCGATGGCGTACTGGTGGGAGATCTCCGTCGCCGACAGCTCGTCGTAGTTCTTGTTGACGGCGGCGAAGCGGTCCATCCCACCGGCGAGGTCCGCCTTGAACTGGGCGTCCGAACGGTCACCGAGGTCCGTGACGAACTTCCAGCCGCTCTCCACGTCGCTGGGGACGTCGATGTCGCCCATCTGCTTCTTCGTCATGTCCAGCGCCTTGGAGGCAAGCTGCATGGCCGAAGAGGTCTTGGTCGCGTACCCGGCCGTGTTGCTCAGGCTCTGCTGGATCTCGCCGGCCTTTCGGGCGAACCCGCTCGCCGCAGCACCCTCCCAATTCTCCTGGGCGTGCTGGACAGCGGCGCGGAGCTCCTCGGCGGCAGCCAGCAGCTGCTCGTGGATCTGCGCCCAGTGGTCCGAGGCGGTCGCGAGGTTCTCAGGCTTGGAGTTCGCGACCATGGCCTTCAACGGGATCAGGTCCTGGGCGTCGAACTGGGTGTCTGCCATGTCACTCCAACCCCTGCTCGTACTTAGTCATGACGGCCTTGTTGTCCGCTTCGAGAGCCTTGTAGTTGTCCGTGACCATCTGGGTCTTGTCCCCGAACTCGTTGATCAGGGTGTCGAGTCCCGCGATCGTGTCGTTCAGGAACCGCTGCACGTTGTCGTGCGCGTTGTACAGCTCCTCCGCGTGACTGAAGTTCACCCCGAAGTCCTCGCGGGCGATCATCGTGCCGTACCTGCTCTTCTCGCTGGTCTGGCTCATGCTCTGCTGGATCGTCCGCAGTCGTCTGATGACCGCTTCCAGCTCGTCCGTGTTGACGCGGTATCCGTCGGCCACGCGGCCCTCTCCCCCTGGAGTGTTGAATCTTCCCCGTGGATCTGCCCGGTCGAACGGGCAGGAGTGTCTCTTAGAGCGTTCGATCGTATCGCTTCTACCGAAGCCTCTGATACACCTTCAGCGCTACTGTCCGCCACCCTGGTTGTAAGGGTTTTGGTAAGGCTGCTGGTAGGGATTCTGCGGAGGCTGCTGGGGCGGGAACCCCGGCGGCGGCGCCTGGTTCGCATACGGCTGCTGCGGGGACCAGGCCGGCCCTCCGTAGCCTCCCGGAGCCTGCGGAGGCAGGCCGGGCGCCTGCGGCCGACCGCGACGGCTCTTCTTCGTCACGGCCACGATCACGACGATCAGCAGGACCAGGACGAGCGCTCCACCGGCAAGGGCGAGCAACGCGGGGAACCCCGAGTCCGACTTCTTGGCCGGCAGCGGCGCAGGTGCCTGCGGAAGCGAAGCACCCGGAGCAGGGGTCCCCGCGGCGGAGGGCGCCCCCGAGGCTGCGCCGCCGGCCGCACCGGCCAGCGGGCCCTGCGGCGATCCGGCCGGGATGTCCTGGGTCAGGGCCGCGTAGGGCCGGAGGATGCCGTAGCCGTAGTGGGCGTCGGGCAGCTTCCCGCCTTGTGCGGCCGAAGGCGCCTGCGCCGACTTCACCAGACGGTTGGCCACCTGCCCGGCCGTCAGCTGCGGGAACTTGGCGCGGACCAGGGCTGCGGCACCCGACACCGAGGCGGCCGCGTCCGACGTGCCGTCCGCCAGACAGTACTGGCTTCCCTCGCAGGCGCCGGCGCTGACCATCTCCACACCCGGGGCGGACAGCAGCACCTCGGGCCCGTAGTTCGACTTCCGCCAGACGGTTCCGTTCTTGTCCACCGCCCCCACGGCGACGACACCCGGCTCGTTGCCCGGGTTGTGGACACCGCTCACGCCGTCGTTGCCCGCCGAGGCGACGATCAGCACATCGTTCTTGGCGGCGAAGGCGATGGCATCCGTGAGCGCCGCGTTCCGGCCCGCCTTGGCGGTGCTGCCCGCAGAGACGTTGATGACCTTCGCCTGGTGCTCGACCGCCCAACGGATGCCCTGCGGCAGCGCATCCCCGTTGTCCGCATCGTTCAGGTAGATCGGAAGGATCTTGGCACCCGGAGCGAGACCGATCACGCCGGCACCGTTTCCGTGGCCGTGGCCGGCGATGGTGCTCGCCATCCCCGTGCCGTGCGGATCGGTGGGGTGCTGGTCCCGGCCCTTACCACCCGGGTCGAAGCCCGGCAGCACCTGCCCCGTCAGGTCGGCATGCGTGGCGTCCACGCCGCTGTCGATGACGGCGACGATGACGCCGTCCCCCTTGCTGACGGTCCAGGACTTCTCGATCTCGAGGTACTTGGCGGTCCACTGAGCGTCTCTCACCTGGTCCGCCGAGGCCGTCGGTGCGGCCGTCAGCAGCAACGTACCGGTGAGCGCCGTGGCGCCCAGGACTCGCATGGTTCTGGTCAGCGTCATCAGCACCCCGTCAGTCGGCTACCGCTACCCGTGTCTCGCAATGGCCCCCGTTCGGGCCGGGCCGTTCGATCGTATCCCCCGGCTCTGCCATCCGTGCAGCACCCCCTGCGATCACCGCCCCACGCTGCGCCACTGACGCAGGCTCAGGGCTGGCGCTGCGGCGCGTCCGTCGGCTGGGCGGGGAGGTGGACGGCGGGGAACCGGGGGGCGGTGCGGCGGTTGTGGCGGTTGAGGGCGACGGTGGCGATCGGGAAGGCGATCAGCAGGAGCAGGACGAGCACGCCGGCGCCACCGGCGGAGGAGTCGCCGGTGGCGCTCGCGCCGGTGGTGGCGGGGCGGTCGGCGGTGGGGTCCGGGTCGGCGAGCGGGCGGGCGAGCGGGCCCTGGACGGGGCCGGCCGGGATCTCCTGGGTGAGTGCCTCGTACGGGCGCAGCACGCCGTAGCCGTAGCGCTGGTCGGGCAGGTGGGCGCCTTCGAGGCCGGGGGTGACGAGGGCGGACCTGACCAGCCGGTCGGCGACCTGGCCGGCCGTCAGGTTCGGGTACTCGGCGCGGACCAGGGCGGCGGCCGCGGAGACGTAGGCGGTGGCGTCCGAGGTGCCCTCGCAGACGCAGTACTGCTGCTCGTCGCAGGAGCCCGCGGCGACGATCCCGACGCCGGGCGCGGCCAGCATGATCTGCGGCCCGAAGCTGGATTCGGCCCAGACGTCGAGCCGCTGGTCGACGGCGGACACCGCGAGCACGCCGGGGCTGTCGGCGGGGCTGAGCACCCGGGCCTCGCCCTCGTTGCCGGCGGCGGCGACGATCAGGACGTCCTTCTTCGCCGCGTAGGCGACGGCCTGGCTGAGCGCGTGGCTGGCGCCGTCCTTGCCGCCGAGCGAGATGTTGATGACCTTGGCGCCGTGGTCGACGGCCCATCGGATGCCCTCGGGGACGGCGTCGTAGCCGCGGGCGTCGTCCTTGTAGACCGGGAGGATCTTCACCCCGGGGGCCAGCCCGACCACCCCGGACGCGTTGCCGGGGCCGTGGCCGTGGCCGGCGATCAGGCTGGCCATGCTGGTGCCGTGGGGGTCGGTGGGGCTGGTGTTGAGGCCCTTGCCGGCCGGGTCGTAGCCGGGGAGCACCTGTCCGGTGAGGTCCGGGTGGTCGGCCTTGACGCCGCTGTCGATGACGGCGACGATCACGCCCTCGCCCCTGGTCACCTGCCAGACCTGGTCGACCTTGAAGAAGCCGTTGGCCCACTGCTCGTCGCGCAGGTCGTCGGCGACGGCGACCGGTGCCGCGGTGAACAGCGCCGCCGACGCCAGTACCACCGTGCCCAGCAGCCCCTGCACCCTGCCGAACCGCGCCATCCCGATGCTCCCCCCGCTCGTCCCGGGCCCGGCCCGGAAGCAGCGATCGTACCGGCCCGGACCTGCTGCCGTGTCCCCTTTTCGCAGGTCACCACGGGCGCCGGAGGTCGCCCCGGCGGTCAGCCGACGATGGCGTCCTCGGGGAGGATCGGGAGGCGGCCGACCGGGAGGCCGGTGGCGGCCCGGACGGCGGCCGCGACGGCGGCCGGGGCGACCACGGCGGGCGGGGCGCTGACGGCCTTGGCGCCGAAGGTGGCGACCACGTCACGCTCCTCCAGCAGGGCCGCGATCCGGATGTCGGGGGTGTCCAGCGAGGTCGGCAGGCGGTAGCCGGTGAGCGAGGGGTTGACCAGCCGGCCGCCCTCGGTGCGCAGGTCCTCCAGCAGGGCGAGGCCCACGCCCTGGGCCACGCCGGCCTCGATCCGGTCCTCGATCTGGCGCGGGTTGAGCGCCCGGCCGACGTCCTGGGCCACCGTCACGTCGACCACCCGCACGGCGCCGAGCTCGATGTCCACGTCGACCACGGCCCGCATCGCGCAGAAGGCGATCGAGACGAAGGCGTCGCCCTGCCCGGCCTCGTCCAGCGGTTCGGTCGGGTGCGGGCGACACTGGGCGGTGGCCCACAGTTCGCGGCCCTCCAGTGCCTCGCCGACCGGCATGCCGAGCACCCCGTCGTACGAGGTGATCTTGCCGTCGGCGATGGTGAGCAGTTCGACCGACATCCCGAAGTTGGCCGCGATCGGCTGCAGCATCTGGTGCCGGACCATCACCGCGGCGCGCTCCACGGCGCCGCCGGAGACCCAGGTGTGCCGGCCGCGGGCGGACGGGCCGGCGCCGGACTGGTCGCTGTCGACCGGCGCGATGTAGACCTCGCTGACGCCGAGCACGGACTGCACGATCTGCCGGGCGAGGGTGGCGAAGCCCTGGCCGGAGTCGACGGCGGCGCAGATCACGGTGGCGTGGTCGCCGCTGACCCGGACGGTGGCGGTGGAGACCTCGTCCTCGCCCTCGGCGCCGAGCATGTGCACCATGCCGACGGCGTAGCCGATCCCGCGCCGCACGGCCGCCGGGTCGCCGGCGCCGCCGGGCCCGCCGGGGAGCAGCCAGTCGGCCTCGGGGTCGTCGACCGGCAGGGCCGGCAGCGGCTGGTCGGCGAGCGCGTCCAGCAGCGCGGTGACCGGGGCGGGGCAGGTGACGGGCTGTCCGGTGGGCAGCGGGTCGCCGGTGGCCATCGCGTTGCGGCGGCGGATCTCCAGCGGGTCGATGCCGATCCGGGCGGCCAGCTGGTCGAGCTGGGACTCGTACGCGAAGCAGGCCTGCAGCGCGCCCTCGCCGCGCATCCGGCCGGCCGGCGGGTTGTTGGTGCGCACCGCCCAGGCGTCCACGAAGACGTTGGGGCAGGTGTACGGGCCGACCGAGAAGGCGGTGGCCGCGGCGAGCGCCTCGGCGGAGACGTCGGCGTAGGCGCCGCCGTCGAGCAGGATCTGCGCCTCGACCTTGACCAGCCGGCCCTCGGCGTCGGCGTGGTGCCGGTAGCGCAGCAGCGCCGGATGGCGGGTGGTGTGGGTCTGGAACGACTCCTCGCGGGTGAGGGTCATCTTCACCGGGCGGCCGGTGCGCAGCGCCAGCAGGGCCAGCGTGACCTGGAAGGAGAGGTCCTCGCGGTCGGCGGTGGCGCCGGGCACGCCGGTGACCACCAGGCGGACCCGGTCGGGCTCCAGGCCGAGGCAGGCGGCGGTGCGGTCGCGGTCGCCGTGCGGGTCGGTGGTGGACAGGTGCAGTTCGACGCCGCCGTCGGGGCGGGGCACCGCGAGTCCGGCCTCGGCGCCGATCGGCGCCGGGTCCTGCCGGCCGACCTGGTACAGGCCCTCGACGACCACCTCGCCGGCCGCCTCCGGGTCGCCGGTGCGCAGCGGCAGGTGGCGGAAGAGGTTGCCGTCGGGGTGCAGCGGCGGGGCGTTGAACGCCGCCTCGGGGTCGGTGACGGCCTCCAGGGGCTCGTACTCGACGACCACCAGCGAGGCCGCCAGCCGGGCGGTGTCGGGGTGGTCGGCGGCGACGGCGGCGACCGGCTCGCCGTGGTGGCGGACCACGCCGGCGGCCAGGATCGGCCGGTCGGCGACGATCGGGCCGTGCGGGGCTCCGTCGGCGCTGCCGTCGGGGCCGGCCGGCAGGTCGGCGGCGGTGACCACGGCGTGCACGCCGGGGACGGCCAGCGCGGCCGAGGTGTCGACCGCGACGATCCGGGCGTGCGGGTGCGGGGAGCGCAGCACGGCGCCCCAGAGCAGGCCCTCGGCCCAGAGGTCGGCGGCGTACGGGTAGATGCCGAGCGCCTTGGGGAGCGCGTCGGTGCGCAGCGGGGAGCTGCCGAGGCCGAACGGCTCGGGGGCCGGCCCGGTCTCCTCGGCCGGGGCCGCGGGAGCGGGCGCGGCGGGCGGCGTGAGGTCGGTGGGCGAGCTCATGCGTGGCGGTCCTCGTGGATCGGGGCCGCTCCGGCCGAGGGCTGGGTGGGGATGCCGTGCGCGGGGGTGCTGCCGTCGTGGGCGGCCGCCGGGTCGTGCACCGGGGTGTCGTAGACGGTGCCCTCGTAGCCCTGGTCGTAGCCGGGCTGCTGGTAGCCGGGGATCGGGTAGCCGCCGGTCGGGTAGTCCTGGTAGCCGGGCGCGGGGTGGCCGCCGTGCGGGTGCCCGGTGCCGTGCGGGGGCGTCGGCAGGTACGGGGTGCCGTGGGCGGGGGTGGTGTCCGGGCCGGGGCCGTCGTGCGCGGTGCCGTGGGCCGGGGTGGCCTCCTGACCGGGGACCGGGTAGTAGCCGGTGTCGTACCCGGTGGGCTGCGGCGGGACGACCGGGTAGCTGCCGCTCGGGTAGCCGGCCGCCGGGTCGTGGGCGGCGGGGTCGTAGCCGCCGGGCTGCTGGGCGTCGGTGTACACCCCGGCGTCCGGGCCGCTGCCGTCGCCGCTGCCGTCACCGGTGGGGCCGGCGGCGGTCGGCCCGCCGTGGTACTGCCCGGTCCGGTACTGCCCGGTCTGGAACTGCTGGGCCTGGTACTGCTGCTGCGCCCGGAACTGCTGGGCCTGGAACTGGTCGGCCTCCACCCAGAGTTCGGAGTCGGCGTAGAGCGGGAGCTCGCCGGCCAGCGGAAGATCGGCGACGGACTGCGCGACGACGGACTGCGGCGCGGCGGCGGCCTGCTCCTCGGTGGCGAAGGTGGCCGAGGTGGCCGAAGCGCCGGCCGGGGTGGTCGAAGCAGCAGGGGCGGCCGTCGCCGCGTCGGCCTCCGCCTCCAGCTCGGCCTCGCGCTGGTCGGCCACGGTCTGGACGGCGGCCAGCACGCCCCGGTAGCCGGTGCAGCGGCAGAGGTTGCCGCAGAGCGCCTGGCGGGCCTCGACGTCGCTGGGCCGGTGGTTGCGCTGGAGCAGGTCGTGCACGGCCATCGCCAGGCCCGGGGTGCAGTACCCGCACTGGACGGCGCCGGACTCGGCCAGCGCGCGCTGGACGTCGCTGGGGCCGCCCGCCTCGGACAGCCCCTCGACGGTGGCGATCTCGCTGTCGGCGGCCAGCGCGGCGGGCACCAGGCAGCCGGCCACCAGCTGGCCGTCCACCTGGACCGAGCAGGCGCCGCACTCGCCCTGCTCGCAGCCGCCCTTGGCACCGGCGAGGCCGAGCCGCTCGCGCAGCACGTACAGCAGGCTCTCGCCGATCCAGGCGTCGGTGACGGGCCGTTCGAAGCCGTTGACCCGGAGCGTGTAGGAGGCGCAGGGGCGCACGTCGGCGCCGAACGCGGTGGGCTGCCCGGTCGGCTGCCCGGTCGTCGGGTGGTCCGTCACTTCAGCGCCCTTCCCAGTGCCCGGCGGGCCAGTACGGCCACGGTACGCCGCAGCCTGACGGCGGCCGCGCCCGGCCCCTCGCCCACGCCCTCCAGCGCGCCGTCGGGGATGCAGGCGCCCGCGACGTACTCGCCGAAGGCCGCCAGCGCGGCGGGGTCGATGGTGGTGGCGCCCTCCTCGCCGCGGGCGTCCCAGTCGATGCAGCCGGCCACCCAGGCCTCGGCCTCGAGCGGGCGCAGCGGGACGGGCGCGACCGCGCCGACCGCGCAGCGCACGGCGCGCCGGGCCGGGTCGAGGACCAGGGCGACCGAGGCGGTGGCGCGGGCCGGGCCGCTGCGGCCGGTGGACTTGAGGAAGACCTGCGGGGCGTGCAGCAGCGGGACCCGGACCCAGGTGAGCAGTTCGCCGGGGCGGATCGGGTCGAGGCCGGTGAGCAGGTGGCTGACCGGCACCTCGCGGGTGCCACCGGCCCGGGCGAGGGTGGCGGTGGCCTCCAGCGCGGCGAGCACCGGGAGGGTGTCACCGGTGGCGGCGGCGGTGGCCAGGTTGCCGCCGAGCGTGCCGACGTTGCGGACCTGCGGCGGGCCGGCGGTGCGGGCGGCGTCGGCGAGGGCGGGGATCAGCGCGGCGAAGTCGGGGCGGTCCATCCGGGCGTGGGTCAGCCCGGCGCCGAGGACGGCGGTGCCGCCGTCCTCGTAGCGCCAGCCGCGCAGTTCGGTGATCCGGCCGAGCCCGATCAGGGCGGCCGGGCGCAGCCGTCCGGCGTTGACGGCCTCCATCAGGTCGGTGGCTCCGGCCACCGGCACCGCGCCCGGGGTGGCGGCCAGCGCCTCGACGGCCTCGTCGACCGAGGCCGGCAGCATGATCGTCCGGTTCACCAGGATTCCACCGTGCTCCACTTGCTCATCAACTGCCCGCTCCCCCCGCCTTCGGCCGGGGACGCCCGGAGGCGGTGCGACCTGGCCCGTAGGGTACGGGCGATCGGGCCGGGTTGGGCAACTCTGGCACACAATGTTTGGTGATCAATTCCCGGGTCGCGGAACGCCGCCCGGAATCCCGGACAAGTCAGGGCATAAATCGGCCCTTCCCGAACCGGACGGGTCGGCTGTTCATCCGATCCTGACGTCGGCCGCCACCCGGGGGTTCCCGGCGGGTCAGGCGGTCGGCGGGCGGCCCTCCAGCGGCCTCCCCACCACCCCGGGCCGGCGCTGCCAGGGGAGCGGGCCCTGCGGACGCCGGTACTCCACCCCGAGGGCGTCCAGCCGCGTGTAGTGGCCGGCCATCCGCCGTTCGAAGTCGGCGAAGTCGCGGGCCGCCGGATCGGTCGGCAGCGCCGACCAGGCGACCTCGGCGAACGCGGCCAACCGGGGGAAGGCGCGGTAGTCCACGTCCCGGGCGTCGTCCATGAACTCGGTCCACAGGTTGGCCTGGGTGCCCAGCACGTGGGCGGCGGCCGCGGCGTCGAGCTCCGCGGGGACGGGCTCGAACCGGTAGACGTCCTCCAGGGTGCGCACGTACGCGACCGGGATCGGCTCGTCCTCGCCGGGCGCCTGCCGGTAGTCCAGGTACACGTACTGCTCGGGGCACATCACCACGTCGTGGCCGGCCCGCGCGGCGGCGACGCCGCCCGCGTAGCCGCGCCAGGAGGAGACCGCGGCGCCGGGCGCGAGGCCGCCCTCGAGGATCTCGTCCCAGCCGATCAGCCGGCGGCCGCGCTCGGCCAGCCAGCCGTCGAAGTGCCGGATGAACCAGCTCTGCAGCTCGTCCTCGCCGGCCAGGCCGAGCTCCTCGATCCGGGCCTGGGCGGCCGGGCTGGCCTTCCACTGCTCCTTGGGGCACTCGTCGCCGCCGAGGTGGACGAACTCGGACGGGAAGACCTCCAGCACCTCCTCCAGGACTCCCTCGAAGAAGCGAAGGGTCGCGTCGGAGACGTTCAGCACATTGGGGTTGATCCCCCAGTCCGTCCACACCCCCAGCGCCGCGGTGTCCACCACGTCGGTGTTGCCCAGCTCCGGGTAGGCGGCGATGGCGGCCTGCGCGTGCCCGGGGAGGTCGATCTCCGGGACGACGGTGATGTGCCGCTTCTGCGCGTACGCGACGATCTCGCGCAGGTCGTCCTTGGTGTAGTAGCCGCCGTGCGGCCGGTCGTCACGGCGCCCGCCGGCCCGGTAGCCGACCATCGACCGCTCGCGCCAGGCGCCGACCTCGGTGAGCCGCGGGTAGCGCTCGATCTCGATCCGCCAGCCCTGGTCGTCGGTCAGGTGCAGGTGCAGGACGTTGAGCTTGTGCGCCGCCATCAGGTCGAGGAAGCGCAGCACGTCGGACTTGGGCAGGAAGTGCCGGGAGACGTCCAGCAGCACCCCGCGCCAGCCGAACCGGGGCGCGTCCTCGACCGTGACGCCCTGGATCTTCCACGGGTCGCCGGGCACCGGCGCCTTGCGGAAGGCCCGCGGCCCGAGCAGCTGGCGCAGGGTCTGGGCGGCGTAGAACAGGCCCGGGCGCCCCCCGCCGGCCAGCCGGGCCCCGTAGACGTCGACGGTGAGCCCGTACGCCTCACGGCCCCGCTCGGCGCGCATCCGCTCGTCGAAGCCCAGCGTGATGGAGTCGGCCGAGCGCGACGCCTGCTCCACGGTGCAGGCGTCGAAGGTGAAGCCGGTGGCCGCCGCCAGTTCGGAGCGCAGCCAGCGGGCCACCCCCTGGGCGCCGTCGGCGGCCGCGATCCGGGTGGTCGGCCTGAGCTCGAAGGTCCACTCGTGGCGTTCCCACTCGTCGACGCGGTTCGGGGCGGGGATGAGGTCCATGGCGCTCATCCTGCCCCGCCGTCACCCCAGTGGCATAGACCAATTCGGGAATCAGCCCTGCTTGTCGTCGCCGCCCTTGTCCGAGCCGAGACCCTCGAAGATCTCCTTGCACATCGGACACACCGGGTACTTCTTCGGGTCCCGGCCGGGCACCCAGACCTTGCCGCAGAGCGCCACCACCGGGCTGCCGGAGAGCGCGCTCTCCATGATCTTGTCCTTCTGGACGTAGTGCGCGAAGCGCTCGTGGTCGCCGTCGCCGTGCGACACCTGGGGGACGGGCTCGACCAGGGTGCCGGTGCCGAGGCCGCGCTCGGGCTCAAGAGTGCTCATGGGTGCCAAGTCTAGGGCGGCCGCGCGGAACCGGGCCAGTGGCGGCGGGCGGGCGCCGCCGGGCGGGTCCTGGCCGGTCCGGGCGGGGGTCGGGCCCGGTGCGCCGGCTCAGTTCAGGGTCGGGTCGTCCGGGTAGGTGGCCAGCATCGCCAGCGGCCCGCGCTGGCGGCGCAGCACCGAGCGCCAGAGCCGGTCCGGGTCGGGGCAGGAGACGTCGCCCGGCTCGCAGTCGGCCAGGTACCAGGCGCCCTCCTCGATCTCCTGCTCCAGCTGCCCGGGCGACCAGCCCGCGTACCCGGCGAAGACCCGCAGCGCGCCCAGCTCGCCCACCAGCACCTCCGGCGGCGCCTCCAGGTCGACCAGGCCGATCGCCCCGTGCACCCGCCGCCAGCCGAGCGGCTCGGCGTGACCCTCCTCACCCGGCACGACCGCGATGGCGAGCGCCGAGTCCAGCGCCACCGGGCCGCCCTGGAAGATCACCGGTGGCTGTCCGGTCAAGTCCGCCCAGGCGTCGAGCACGCTCGCCACCTCGACCGGGGTGGGCCGGTTCAGCACCACGCCGAGCGCGCCCTGCTGGTCGTGGTCGAGCAGAAGTACCACGGCACGGGCGAAGTTGGGGTCGGTGAGGACGGGGGTCGCGACGAGCAGTCGGCCGGTGTGCGAGGGGGCCGGGGTCATGCCCAACATGATCCCGCAGCCGGGGCGGTCCGGGGCGCCCAACACGAAACCTCCGCGAGCCGCGCCGCCACCCGGACGGCCCAGCCGATCGGCCCCGGAACGCCCCGGAGGAGCATGATCACTAATGGGACACACGGGAACCAATCGGCCGCCCACTACCATCTACGTTTGGTGGTGAGCCTCGCGGGTGGATTCCGTCCCACAGCTGTCCGTCCATCCGCCGACCCTGCCCTGTCCTCCCCCCGGCACCCGGATTGCGAGAACGATGATCGACGACGTCCTGCTGGTCCACGGCGGTAACCCGCTCGAAGGCGAGATCCAGATCCGCGGCGCGAAGAACCTGGTCCCCAAGGCCATGGTCGCCGCACTGCTCGGCCAGGGCCCCAGCAGGCTGCGCAACGTCCCCGACATCCGTGATGTCAAGGTGGTGCGCGGCCTGCTCCAGCTGCACGGTGTGACCGTGCGCACCGGCGACGAGGACGGCGAGCTCATCCTCGACCCCTCGCACGTGGAGAGCGCCAACGTCGCCGACATCGACGCGCACGCCGGTTCCTCGCGCATCCCGATCCTGTTCTGCGGCCCGCTGCTGCACCGGCTCGGCCACGCCTTCATCCCGGGCCTGGGCGGCTGCGACATCGGCGGCCGGCCGGTCGACTTCCACTTCGAGGTGCTGCGCCAGTTCGGCGCCTCGATCGAGAAGCACCCGCAGGGCACCTACCTGGTCGCCACGCAGCGGCTGCGCGGCGCCAAGATCGAGCTGCCCTTCCCCTCGGTCGGCGCCACCGAGCAGGTGCTGCTCACCGCCGTCCTCGCCGAGGGCGTCACCGAGCTGCGCAACGCGGCCATCGAGCCGGAGATCGTCGACCTGATCTGCGTGCTGCAGAAGATGGGCGCGATCATCTCGATGGGCACCGACCGCACCATCCTGATCACCGGTGTGGACGAGCTCGGCGGCTACAACCACCGCGCCCTGCCGGACCGCCTGGAGGCGGCTTCCTGGGCCTGCGCGGCGCTGGCCACCAAGGGCGACATCTACGTCCGCGGCGCCCGCCAGCTGGAGATGATGACCTTCCTGAACACCTTCCGGAAGGTCGGCGGCGCCTTCGAGGTGGACGACGAGGGCATCCGGTTCTGGCACCCGGGCGGCGAGCTCAAGGCGATCGCCCTGGAGACCGACGTGCACCCCGGCTTCCAGACCGACTGGCAGCAGCCGCTGGTGGTCGCACTGACCCAGGCGAACGGCCTGTCCATCGTGCACGAGACGGTGTACGAGTCGCGGCTCGGCTTCACCGGCGCGCTCAACCAGATGGGCGCTCACATCCAGCTCTACCGCGAGTGCCTGGGCGGTACGCCCTGCCGCTTCGGTGCCCGCAACTTCAAGCACTCGGCGGTCGTCTCCGGCCCGTCCAAGCTGCTCGGCGGCGAGCTGGTCATCCCCGACCTGCGCGGCGGCTTCTCGTACCTGATCGCGGCGCTGGCGGCCGAGGGCACCTCCACGGTGCACGGCATCGACCTGATCAACCGCGGCTACGAGAACTTCATGTCCAAGCTGCGCGACCTCGGCGCGCACGTCGAGCTGCCCTCCGAGGAGCCCGTGGTCACGGCCTGACGGCCCGGTGGTACGACGATGGCCGGTCCCCCCGCGGGGGGACCGGCCATCGTCGTTCGGCGGGGCTCCGGGGAGCCCTGCGTCACTTGCCCTTGGCGGCTTCCTTCAGCTTCGAGCCGGCGCTCACCTTGACGCTGTAACCGGCCGGGATCTGGATCGGGTCGCCGGTCTGCGGGTTACGGGCGGTGCGGGCAGCGCGGAGGGTGCGCTCGAAGGTCAGGAAACCGGGGATGGTGACCTTCTCGTCGCCCTTGGCGACGACCTCGCCCGTGATCTCGGCGAAGGCGGCCAGCACGGCGTCGGCGTCCTTGCGGGTCACCTCGGCGCGCTCGGCCAGCGCGGCCACCAGCTCACTGCGGTTCATGTGTACTCCTGTGGTCTGTTGCTCTGCTGCGTGCAAGGGCCCGCCGTCGCCCGCCAGGGGCACCCGGAGGGCCGTTGGTCCGCACACTGTGCTCATTCAGGCGAAAGGTGGTCAGGGGCCGGGCTCGCACCCCAAAGCGCCGCAAACTGCCCGCCTTGGTACGAATCCTGCCCCGACCGGCACTGAGAAAGCCAATCGGGCGCCGGCGGGGTTGACCCGAACAGCGCCCGCCCGACCGAGGTGTGACGCTCCGTCGGCTCCGGGTGACCCGGTGCGGGCGGCGGTCGGGACGACTCGCCGAGATGCCTGAGGGGACGTTCCGTACTTGTCGGACACGCCGCCCCATGCAGGGCTACCGTACGCCCTGGCACCGACAAGCCCAAACACGCCCCTGCCCTTGTGTCGCAAGGGCTCGGGGCGTGTGGTGGTGGGCAGGGCCGCCAATCGGACATTTGACCGACCGGCAGTGGCCCCCGACTCAGAGCCCGGCGGTCGGGTACGCGGCCGTGTCGAGCGTGCCGACGATGCCCGCGGTGGGCCGCACCGGCGCCGGCTCCTCGCCGCCCCGGGCGGCCAGCGCGGCGTCCCGGACGGCGGCCGCGACGGTCTTGGCCACGTCCGGGTGGAACACGCTGGGGATGATGTAGTTCGGGTTCAGCTGGTCGTCCGCGACCGTGGTGGCCAGGGCGCGGGCGGCGGCCAGCATCATCTCGGTGTTGACCGTGTGGCTCTGGGCGTCCAGCAGGCCGCGGAAGACGCCGGGGAAGACCAGCACGTTGTTGATCTGGTTCGGGAAGTCGCTGCGGCCGGTGGCGACCACGGCGGCGCTCTGCCGGGCGACCGCCGGGTCGACCTCGGGGTCCGGGTTGGCCAGCGCGAAGACGATCGCGTTCGGCGCCATGGTGGCCAGGTCGTCCCCGTCCAGCACGTTCGGCGCCGACACGCCGATGAAGACGTCGGCGTCCGCCACGGCCTCCTTGAGGCTGCCGGTGCGGCCGGAACGGTTGGTGTGCTCGGCGATCCACCGCAGGCTGTCGTTGAGGTCGTCGCGGCCCAGGTGGACCACGCCGCGCACGTCGGCCACGGTGGCGTGCTCGACCCCGGCGGCCAGCAGCAGCTTGAGGATCGCGGTGCCGGCCGCGCCGGCGCCGGACATCACCACGCGGATCTCGGAGATCTCCTTGCCGACCACCTTGAGCGCGTTGGTCAGCGCCGCCAGCACCACGATCGCGGTGCCGTGCTGGTCGTCGTGGAAGACCGGGATGTCCAGGGCCTCGCGCAGCCGGGCCTCGATCTCGAAGCAGCGCGGCGCGGAGATGTCCTCCAGGTTGATCCCGGCGAAGCCCGGCGCGATCGCCTTCACGATCGCCACGATCTCGTCGGCGTCCTGGGTGTCCAGGCAGATCGGCCAGGCGTCGATGCCCGCGAAGCGCTTGAACAGAGCGGCCTTGCCCTCCATCACCGGCAGCGCCGCCTTGGGGCCGATGTTGCCCAGGCCCAGCACCGCGGAGCCGTCGGTCACCACGGCCACGCTGTTGCGCTTGATGGTCAGGCGGCGGGCGTCCTCCGGGTTCTCCGCGATGGCCATGCAGACCCGCGCCACGCCCGGGGTGTAGATCATGCTCAGGTCGTCGCGGTTGCGGATCGGGAGCTTCGAGGACATCTCGATCTTGCCGCCGAGGTGCATCAGGAAGGTCCGGTCGGAGACCTTGCCGATGGTGACGCCGTCGATCGCGCGGAGCTTCTCGACGATCTCCTCGCCGTGCGCGACCGAGGAGGCGGCCACCGTCACGTCGATCCGCAGCGCCTCGAGGCCGGACGCGGTGACGTCGAGGCCCGTGACCGAGCCGCCGGAGGACTCGACGGCGGTGGTGATCGAGCTCACGGCGTTGCCCGTGGCCGGAACCTCCAGCCGCACCGTGATCGAGTTCGAGACACTTGGCACCGTCGCCATCGACGTCCTTCTTCCGTCCGTGTTCAGGGGGGTCGGACTGCGCCTTCAACAGACTGTTGAATGGCGCGCCCTGCGCATGCTAGACCTCGATGGTCGCACCTACCAGTGGGTAGCCAGAAATAAGGTTCCGCCGCTGTGCACAGTCCACAAACGGCGTTCCGGCCGCCTGGGTGAGCGTCCGAAAAAGTCTCGCCGCCACCTTGGATCCGGGAGCCGATGCGTTACATTGGGTGGGACACCGGCTCGATCCAAGCCCCCGGGCCCAACCTTCGTCGCTTCGAGCGACCACTTGCCGCGAGGCGAGCATGGCGGGTCGGTGTCATTACGTGGGCGAAGGCCCCCACCGCACGCGGTGGGGGCCTTCGTCGTGTCCGGCGGCTCAGCCGTGCAGCAGCGCCGGGACCCCGGCCGCGTCCGGCAGGTCGTCCGGCCCGGAGAGCACCGTCAGCCGCTGGGTCGCCCGGGTCAGCGCGACGTACAGCACCCGCAGGCCCGCCTCCGACTCGCCGGCGATGCCGGTCGGGTCGGCGACCACCGTGGCGTCGTACTCCAGCCCCTTGGCCTCCAGGCTGCCCAGCGCCACCACCCGCTCGCCCAGGCCCTCGGCCCAGCCTGCCGCCTCCGCCCGGCGGTCCATCGGGACCACCACGGCCACCGTGCCGTCGACCTCGCCCAGCAGCCGGACCAGCTCGGCCCGCGCGGCGGCCGCGAAGGCCTCCGGCGCCGGGTCGGTCACCGCGGCGAACCGCGGCTCGACCCCGGTCGAGCGCACCGCGCTCGGCGAGGGCGTGCCGGGTGCGGCCAGCGCCAGCACCTTCGCGGCGACCTCGGCGATCTCCGCCGGGTTGCGGTAGTTCACGGTCAGGGTGTGCCGGCGGCGCGGCTTGCCGGCCAGCACCTCGTCCAGCGCCGCCTGGGCCTCCTGCGGGTGCGGCCAGGAGCTCTGCGCCGGGTCGCCGACGATCGTCCAGGTCGCCATCCGGGACCGGCGGCCGATCATCCGCCACTGCATCGGGGTGAGGTCCTGGGCCTCGTCCACGATGACGTGCGCGTACTCGCGGCGCTCCGAAGCCACCGCCGCCCGCTGGCGCGCCATCCGGTCGGCGTACGTGGTGACCTCGTCCAGGCCGCTCAGCAGGTCGACCGCGTCGACCTCGCGGAGCTTCGGCCGGGCCGCCTCGCCCAGCAGCAGCTGGAGCTCGTCCACCAGCGCCACGTCGTGCGCCGACAGCGGGCCGCGCCCGCGGTCGTCCAGGTGCCGCCAGGAGGCGGCCAGCAGCCGGGCCTCCTCCGGGGTGACCGCCCGGCGGGCGATCCGGTTGATGTGCCGCGACTGCCGCATCGAGGCCAGCACCTGGCGCGGGGTGACCGCGGGCCACCAGGCGTCCAGGAAGTCCAGGAACGGCGCCTCGTCCGAGACGTACTCGTCGAACGACTCCCGCTCCTCCTGGCGCTGCTCGCGCTCGGCGTGGCCGGCCGGCTTCGGCAGGTGCCGCACGGCGACCGACCAGAGCGCGTCCAGCAGCAGCCGGCGGGCCCGCGGGCGGAGCAGGTTGAGCGGCGTACCGCCGGTGCCCAGCACGTTGCCGCGGACCGCCCGCAGCCGGGCGGCGTCCAACCGCAGCGCCTCGCCGCGGGCGAACACCCGCAGCTCGGTCGGCTCGTTCAGCTCCAGCGCCGCCCGGGCCGCCCGGCGCAGCAGCTGCACCATCCGCGAGGAGCCCTTGACCCGGGACGCCTCGGGGGTGTCGTAGCGCTCCGCCTCGATCCCGTCGACCAGGCTGCCGACCGCGCGGATCGCGACCTGCCCCTCCTCGCCGAGCGAGGGCAGCACGCCCTCGGTGTACGAGACCAGCAGCGCGGTCGGGCTGACCACGAGAATGCCCCCGGCGTACCGGCGGCGGTCCTGGTAGAGCAGGAACGCGGCGCGGTGCAGCGCCACGGCGGTCTTCCCGGTGCCCGGGCCGCCGGTGACCAGGGTGGCGCCCGCGGCGGGGGCCCGGATGACCTCGTCCTGCTCCTTCTGGATGGAGGAGACGATGTCCCGCATCGAGTGGCTGCGGGCCCGGCCGAGCGAGGCCATCAGCGCGCCGTCGCCGACCACCGCCAGCTCCTGCCCGTCCAGGGTGGGGGTCAGGTCGGGGCGCAGCAGGTCGTCCTCGACCCCGATCACCTTGCGGCCCTTGGAGCGGATCACCCGGCGGCGGATCACCCGGCCCGGCTCCAGCGGGGTGGCCCGGTAGAACGGCGCGGCGGCCGGGGCCCGCCAGTCGATCACCAGCGGGCCGAACTCGGCGTCGAGCACGCCGAGCCGGCCGATGTGCAGGGTCTCCGCGACGGCCGGGTCGGCCGGGTCCATCGGGGTCTGCGAGGGGATGCCGTGCTCCTCCGGGGCGTCCGCCTGCTGGAGGTCGATCCGGCCGAACAGGAAGTCCTCGAACTCGCTGTTCAACCGGTGCAGGTGGGCACCGGCCCGGTAGACCTGGGCGTCCCGCTCGGCGAGCGCGCCCGGGGTGCCGACCTGCACGCGCTTGGCGGCGTCCTCCAGGATGTACTCGGCCTCGGCGAGCTTCTCCTCCAGGCGGTGGTAGACGGTGTCGAGGTGCTGCTGCTCCCCGGCGATCTCGCGGTCGCGGACCGTGTCCGGTTCGGTGGTGTGGGTGGTGCTGTGGTGCTGGGCTGAGCCGTGCGCGCCCAAGGAGCCCCCTGAGGTACGTCCTGCGGGTGGTGAGGGTACCGCCCTCCAGGAAAAAGGCGGACGGATGATCCTACGCCTCAGCCTGGGGCCCGCGGGCACGCAGGGCACGTTCGGGACCGGTGTGGCGCCCGGCGGGCACTCGCACCGGACCGGGCGCGCGGTCAGCCGCCGTACTTCTCCCCCGGTTCGGTGACCGGGTCCAGCGCCAGCCGGTAGCCGCGCTTGACCACGGTGGCGATCAGGCCGGGGGTGCCCAGCACCGTCCGCAGCCGGGCCATCGCGCTCTCCACGGCGTGCTCGTCGCCGCCGCTGCCGGGCAGCACGCCGAGCAGTTCGGCGCGCGGCACCACCCAGCCGGGCCGGCGGGCCAGCGCGTGCAGCAGGGCCATCCCGGCCGGCGGGACGGGCCGCAGCTCGCCGTCGACCAGGGCGGCCTGGCCGCGCAGCTCCAGCCGGTGGCCGGCCACCGCGAGCCGGCGGGCGCGCCCGGGCAGCTCGGCGGTCAGCGTCTGCACCATCGCGCCCAGCCGCATCCGCTCCGGCCAGACGGTCGGCACGTCCTGCTCCTCCAGCGGCGCGGCGGTGACCGGGCCGACGCAGACCGGCAGGACGTCCCGGCGCAGCGCGTGCAGCAGCGCGGCGGTGCGGCCGCGTTCGGCGGCGCGGTCGAGCAGGCTGATCGCGGCGGGGGCGCTGGTGAAGGTGACGGCGTCCAGCGAGCCGGCGCAGCAGGCGTCCAGCAGCCGGTCCAGCGGGCCCAGGTCGAGCGGCGGCAGCCAGCGGTACACCGGCACCTCGACCACGTCGGCGCCGGCCGCGGTGAGCGAGTCGACGAAGCCGCGCAGCGGGGCGCCGTGCTGCTGGACGGCGATCCGGCGACCGTCCACCCCCTGGGCCAGCAGGCGTTCGAGCACCTCCGCGGAGGACTCGGACTCGGGGGACCACTCCTCGCGCAGCCCGGCGGCCCGGATCGCACCCTTGGCCTTGGGGCCGCGGGCCAGCACGGCGGCGCGGCCGAGCCGCGCGGTCAGCTCGTCCCCCAGGCCCCAGCCCTCGGCGGCCTCGATCCAGCCGCGGAAGCCGATGCCGGTGGTGGCGACCGCGATGTCGGGCGGATCGGCGACCAGGGCGCGGGTGGCGGCGAGCAGTTCGGCGTCGTCCGGGAGCGGGACGATGCGCAGGGCCGGGCCGCGCAGCACGGCGGCGCCGCGGCGCTGGAGCAGGGCGGCCAGCTCGTCGGCGCGGCGGGCGGCGGTGATCCCGATGGTGTAACCGGCCAGCGGGGGCACCGGTGCGGCGGGCGGGGGGTCGATCGGCTCTGCCATGGCGTGCGGTCCTTCGGTGGTGCGCCCCGCGGCCGTCGACGGGCCGCGGGGTGGGTGGGTGGACGGACATCCTCGCGGGCCCGCGTCACGGGCCCGGGTCGGCAGGGTGTCCCGGGTGTTTCGGGTCCGGTCCCGGCCGGCCGGGCGCCGCGGGGGCACCCGGCCGCCGCGGCGTCAGATCCGGGCGAGCGCGGGCGCCTTCGCGCCGACCGCGCCACCGGTGGGGCGGCGCAGGTAGACCGCCCAGGTGAGCAGGAAGCACAGCCCGTACGCGGCCAGGAAGGAGAGGAAGGCGGGCGTGCCGGTGTGCACCGTCAGGAAGGACTCCCGGAAGGCGAGGTTGATGAACAGTCCGCCGAGCGCGCCGACCGCGCCGATCACCCCGATCGCGGCGCCGGACATCCGGCGCGACCAGGCGGCGGCCTCCTCGGTGCTCGCGCCGGCGGCGATCCGGTCCTGCGCCTTGGCCTCGAAGATGCCGGGGATCATCTTGTAGGTGGAGCCGTTGCCGATGCCGGCGAAGACGAACAGGGCGATGAAGCCGACCAGGAAGACCGGCAGCGAGCGCTCGGCCGAGGCGTAGGTCACCAGGCCGGTGGCGGTGGCCATCGCGACGAAGTTCCAGAAGGTGATCCGGGCACCGCCCCAGCGGTCGGCCAGCCGGCCGCCGAGCGGACGGATCAGCGACCCGAGCAGCGGGCCGATGAAGGTGAGCTGGGCGGCCTGCAGCGGGGTACGGCCGAACTGGTTCTGCAGGACCAGGCCGAAGGCGAAGGAGAAGCCGATGAAGGAGCCGAAGGTGCCGATGTAGAGCAGCGACATCAGCCAGGTGTGCTTCTCCCGGACGACCTGCGCCAGCGCCCCGGTGTCGCTGCGCATCGGCGCGAGGTTGTCCATGCACAGCGCGGCCAGGGTGGCCGCGACGACGACCAACGGCAGGTAGATGCCGAGCACCAGCCGGGGGTGGCCGGCCCCCGCCCAGGTGATCACGGCCAGCGCGACCAGCTGGATCACCGGCACGCCGATGTTGCCGCCACCGGCGTTGAGCCCGAGCGCCCAGCCCTTGCGGCGCATCGGGAAGAAGGCGTTGATGTTGGTCATCGAGGACGCGAAGTTGCCGCCGCCCAGCCCGGTGAGCGCGGCGACCAGCATGAACGTGGTGTACGAGGTGCCCGGGTGCATCACGTACGCCGCCGCCAGCGTGGGCGCCAGCAGGAGCAGCGCCGAGACCACCGTCCAGTTCCGGCCGCCGAAGCGGGCGACCGCCACCGTGTAGGGGATCCGGACGAAGGCGCCGACCAGCGTCGGCATCGCGACCAGGAAGAACTTCCCGGCCGGATCGACGTGGTAGCCGGGGCCCATGAAGAGCACCATCACCGACCACAGGCTCCAGATCGAGAAGCCGATGTGTTCGGAGAGGACGGAGAAGATCAGGTTCCGGTTGGCGGTGCGCCGCCCGGAACGCTCCCAGAATTCGGTGTCCTCCGGATCCCACTCCTGGATCCAGCGGCCGCCGCTTCTGCCCTGCCGTGCCGTGCCCGTGGTCATCCTGTGTCCCTCCGCCTGCGGGGTGGCTTCTGCCACCGACAGTAGAAAGACATGGTTTCGGTCCCGTTGTGCACTGTGAAGGGTGCGAGACCGTCAACTCACCCGGCCCGGGCCGCGGCTGTGAGACGCCCCGGAACGCACGAAAGCCGCCCTCCCGGGGGAGGACGGCCGTTGTGCACATGGGGCGGTGGAGATGCCGGGAATCGAACCCGGGTCCAGTGCAGCGGATTCAGGACTTCTCCGAGCGCAGTCCGCTGTGATTTTCTCGGCCCTGGCAGTCACGCGGACAAGCCGCCAACAGGCCCAGCTGCTGTTTGATTTCCCATCCACCCGCGCAGCCCGGGTGGACGGTTGAGTTCCCTAGATTATGCCAGGATCCGGGTCGGGAACTTCCCGGGCTGACACCCATTCACTCTGGCAGACTAGGCTGCGAGAGCGAACTGCTGGGAATCGCGCTTAGAGTTGGCGATTATATTTTTGCGACAGATGGTTTACGAGATCATTGCCGCGTTCCTCGGCTCGCTTCTCCTGTTTCGACCAACACTGTCGAAACCGATCATCCCCATGTTGATTTGAAAAACAGCTCCGGCGGGCGGACCCTCCGGTGGTGCTTCGCCCATAGTACGCGCTGTGACCGACGAGGGTCCAGCAGATTACTGCTGGCGGCGGCGGGCCGCGGCCACCGCGCGGTCCGACTCGCGCCGGTCCTGCTGCTCGCGCAGGGTCTGACGCTTGTCGTACAGCTTCTTGCCGACGGCCAGGGCGATCTCCAGCTTGGCCCGGCCGTCCTTGAAGTAGAGCGAGAGCGGCACCAGAGTGTGACCGGTCTCCCGCACCTTGGACTCGATCTTGTGGATCTCCAGCTTGTGCAGCAGCAGCTTGCGCTTGCGCCGCGCGGAGTGGTTCGTCCAGGTGCCCTGGGTGTACTCCGGGATGAAGAGGTTGTCGACCCACGCCTCCCCGCCCTGGATGTAGGCGTACCCGTCCACCAGGTTGGCCCGCCCCTCGCGGAGCGACTTCACCTCCGTCCCGGTCAGCACCATGCCGCACTCGTAGGTGTCGAGGATGGTGTACTCATGCCGCGCCTTCTTGTTCTGCGCGACCAGCTTGTGTCCCTTTTCCTTTGCCATAGCGCCGATCATTCTCGCACCTCGGCCGGGCGGTCGGCAGCCCCTTTAGCCGCTACCCGCGCGTCCCGAGGCCCGCGAGCACCCGCAGGCCGAGGTCGGCGGGGTCGTCGCCGGGCTGGGCCGGCACGTCCGGCAGCAGGCCGACGCCGTCCGGCGAGCGGCCCGACGGGGTGGTGTAGCGGCCCACGGTCAGCTCCAGCACCGAACCGTCGGCGAGCCGGCTGGGCTGCTGCACCGCGCCCTTGCCGAAGGTCCTGGCCCCGACCAGGACGGCCCGGCAGCGGTCCTGCAGGGCTCCGGCCAGGAGTTCGGCGGCGCTCATGGTGCCGCCGTCCACCAGCACCACCAGCGGGGTGGCGGTGTCCCCGCCCGGCGCGGCGGACAGCTCGCGCTCCTCGCCGTGCTCCTGGTACGTGGCCACCGGGCCGCCGTCCAGGAACAGCGAGGCGGTGGCCACCGCCTCCTCGACCAGGCCGCCGGAGTTGCCGCGCAGGTCCAGCACCACCGAACGGGCGCCCCGCACCGCGTCCCGCACCTGGCCGGACACCCCGCTGGTGAAGGCCCGGACGGCGACCCTGGTCACGCCCGGCGCCGGCTGGTCGGCGACCACCTCGCGGGCGGCCAGCTCGGTGCGCCGCAGCACCACGTCGCGGACCGGGCCGCCCGTCCGCTGCACGGCCAGCGCCACCGTGGAGCCGGCCTGCCGGCCGCGCAGCCGGGCGACCACCTCGGTCACCGGCAGCTGGTCGGCCGCGGTCCCGTCGATGTGCAGCAACCGGTCGCCCGCCGCGATCCCGGCCGCGGCGGCCGGGCCGCCGGGCAGCACCTCGGAGACCGCCGTGCCGCCGTCCCCGGTGCGGCCCACCGAGAGGCCGACACCCTGGTAGCGGCCGTCGGTGAAGTCCTCGTACTCCTCGGGGCTCAGGTGGGCCGCCCAGCGGTCCCCGCTCGCGCCCACCAGCTGGTCGGCCTGGAGCGGGGAGAGGTCGGCACCCGCCAGGTCGCCGTGCCAGGCACCGGCCGTGCCGGTCACCCGCGGGGCCGGCACCGGCGGCTCGCCCCAGGCCCCCGCGGCGGCCCCGACCAGCAGCACCACGCCGAACACCGCACTGAGCGTGGCTCCCTGTCGTACGCGCTCTGCAACGGCCATGCACCGGAGTCTAGGGTGCCCGCGGCGGCCGGGTGGCCGAATGACGACGGCACGGACGCACAGCGGCCCCGGACGGCGCACAGGCCGTCCGGGGCCGCGGGGGCGGCCGGTCGCGCGCGACCGGCCGCCGGATCAGACCTTGAGGTACTTGCGGAGGGTGAAGAACGCGGCGATGCCGGCCATGCCCATACCGACCACCACCAGCAGCGGGATCACCGTCAACACCGAGGACAGGCCGATGAAGTGGATGAACAGCACCCGCTGCGCCAGCCAGTGCTGGACGAAGAAGTGGCCGGCCAGCAGCAGCCCGGAGGCCATCGTCGCACCGAGCAGCGCGGCGAACGCGGCCTCGGCGATGAACGGCATCTGGACATAGAAGTTCGAAGCACCGACCAGGCGCATGATGCCGGTCTCGCGCCGCCTGCTGAACGCGGACACCCGGACGGTGTTCACGATCAGCAGCAGGGCGACGAAGAGCATCAGCACCATGATCACGAAGGCCGCGGTCTGCAGACCGTTCAGCAGGCCGAACAGGTTCTCCAGGATCTTCCGCTGGTCCTCCACCGACTTCACCCCGGGCTTGCCGGCGAAGGCGCTCTGGATCACGTCGTACTTGGTCGGGTCGACCAGCTTGATCCGCCAGGACTGCGGCATCGCCTCCGCACCCACCGCGGCGAGCAGCGGGTTGTCCGGGTTGGTCTCCTTCCAGCGCTTGTACGCCTCGGCCGAGCTCTCGAAGGTCGAGCTCTGCACCAGCGGCATCTTCGACAGGCTGGCCTGCACGTCGTCGATCTGCTGCTGGGTGGCGGCACCGGCCGAGCACTGCGCCGAGGTGGTGGCGTCCGACTTGGTGCAGAAGTAGACGCTGACCTCGACCTTGTCGTACCAGTAGCCCTTCATCGAGTTGACCTGGTCACGGACCAGGAGCGAGGCACCGGCGAGGGCGAGCGAGAGCGCGACGCTGACGACGACGGCGATGGTCATCGTCAGGTTGCGGCGGAGACCGACGCCGATCTCCGACAGGACGAACTGGGCGCGCATGCTTCTCTCAATCCAGGGTCAATGCAGGTGGGGCGAGTCAGGCGGGAGTGCGCCGGTCGGGCTTCCAGCCGGTCAGGACTGGTAGCCGTAGACGCCGCGGGCCTGGTCGCGGACCAGCAGCCCCTTGTCGAGCTCGATCACGCGCTTGCGCATCTGGTCGACGATGGCCTGGTCGTGGGTGGCCATCAGCACGGTGGTGCCGGTGCGGTTGATCCGGTCGAGCAGCTTCATGATGCCGACCGAGTTCTGCGGGTCGAGGTTTCCGGTCGGCTCGTCCGCGATCAGCAGCATCGGGCGGTTCACGAAGGCGCGGGCGATCGCGACGCGCTGCTGCTCACCACCGGAGAGCTCACCGGGCATCCGGTCCTCCTTGCCGCCGAGGCCGACCAGGTCGAGCACCTCGGGCACCACCTTGGCGATGGCGCTCTTGGGCTTGCCGATCACCTCCAGCGCGAAGGCGACGTTCTGCGCCACCGTCTTGTTGGGGAGCAGGCGGAAGTCCTGGAAGACGGTGCCCAGCTGGCGGCGCATGTGCGGCACCTTCCAGTTGGACAGCTTGCCGAGGTCCTTGCCGAGCACGTGCACCGCGCCGACGCTCGGCCGCTCCTCGCGCAGGCACAGGCGCAGGAAGGTGGACTTGCCCGAGCCGGACGAGCCGACCAGGAAGACGAACTCGCCCTTCTCGATCTCCAGCGAGACGTTGTCCAGGGCCGGACGGTTCTGCTTGGGATAGGTCTTGGAGACGTTGTCGAATCTGATCACGGCTGCATCACGGAGGCCATCCTAGGTGGAAGGGCGACCGGCCCGGCCGGGGCCCCCGTGACCCGATCGTTACGACGAGGTCCGAAGGCTCGACCCGCAGCGCCGTTCCTCGGTCAGTACTTGGCTCGGGACCATACGCGACCCGGATGACAACTCGCAGGCCTTGAGGCCGGAAAGCCAGGGGAATTGTCCGGCTCCATTCCTGTTTGACCCGAAAACTGCGAGGCATCTCACAGGCCTCGGGACCATGGACAGCGGGGGCCGGAACGGCCGGGACCTGGCACAGTGGAGAGGAGCGGCCCGGTCGGCCGCTACCCCGCACAGGGCAACAGCGGAACCACAGCCCGCTCCGGTGCGTTGGCAGTAGCAGCAAGGAGGAGATCGCATGACTTGCGACCATCTGGTGTGCGCCAACTGCAACGGCCGCGTGAGTGACGGCCGCTGCCCGGTGTGCCGAGCCAACCGCGCCCGACTGCAGGACGAGCAGGGCCCGTTCGCCGCGCTGACCCCGGCGACGCTGGTCGCGCTGCTGGTGGCGTTGCTGGCGGTGGCCTTCATCGCCCGGCAGGCGCTGGCCTGACAGCGGACGACGCCGAAGGGCCCCGGAGCAGAAGCTCCGGGGCCCTTCGGCGTACCGCTCTCGGCGACCCTTAGTCGTTGGAGGTCTCCCGCTGCTTGCGCCAGCGAATACCCGCTTCGATGAAGCCGTCGATGTCGCCGTCCAGCACGGACTGCGGGTTACCGACCTCGAACTCCGTCCGGAGGTCCTTGACCATCTGGTACGGGTGCAGCACGTACGAGCGCATCTGGTTGCCCCAGGAGCTGCCCTCGCCCTTGAGCGAGTCCATCAGGGCCCGCTCCTCCTGGCGGCGCCGCTCCAGCAGCTTGGCCTGGAGGACGTTCATCGCCGAGGCCTTGTTCTGGATCTGCGAGCGCTCGTTCTGGCAGGACACCACGACGCCGGTCGGCAGGTGGGTGATCCGGACCGCGGAGTCGGTGGTGTTGACGCCCTGGCCGCCGGGGCCGGAGGCGCGGTAGACGTCGATCCGCAGCTCGGACTCGTCGATGTCGACGTGGTCGCTCTGCTCCACGACCGGCAGCACCTCGACGCCCGCGAAGGAGGTCTGGCGGCGGCCCTGGTTGTCGAACGGGGAGATCCGGACCAGCCGGTGGGTGCCCTGCTCGACGGAGAGGGTGCCGTAGGCGTACGGCGACTTCACGGTGAAGGTGGCGGACTTGATGCCGGCCTCCTCCGCGTACGAGGTGTCGTAGACCTCGGTCGGGTAGCCGTGCCGCTCGGCCCAGCGCAGGTACATCCGCATGAGCTGCTCGGCGAAGTCCGCGGCGTCCACGCCGCCGGCCTCGGCCCGGATGTTGACCAGGGCCTCACGGGCGTCGTACTCGCCGGACAGGAGGGTGCGGACCTCGAGCTCCTCGACGGCCTTGCGGACCGAGGTGAGCTCGGTGAGCGCCTCGGAGAGGGTGTCCGCGTCGTCCTCGTCGGCGGCCAGCTCGAACAGGACCGCGAGGTCGTCGACCCGGCCGCGCAGGTGCTGCACCTTGCGCAGTTCGCCCTGGAGGAAGGAGAGCCGGCTGGTCACCTTCTGGGCGTTGGCCAGGTCGTCCCACAGGTTCGGAGCGGCTGCCTCCTCCTCCAGCGACGCGATGTCGGCCCGGATCTTGTCCAGGTCGAGGACGGCCTCGATCGACCCCATGGTCGTTTCGAGGTTCTTGAGCTCTTCGGAAGGATCGACGGCTGCCACGCCCTCAAGCGTAATGGTTGGCGCGGGGCGCTCAACTACACCGGGGGGTGCCAGGCCTCCACGAAGGCTGCCGAAGGCGTCCGCGCGCCCTCCCCGGCGCCCTCCCCGGCGGCGTGCGCGGCCGTCGGGACGGCCTCGGCGGCGAACGCCGTGTACGCCGCCGCGGCGCCCGCCAGCAGCAGCACCACCGCCACCACCACGGCCAGCAGCCGGCGGCGCCGGACCAGCGCCTTGCGGCCCTTGCGGTGGCCGGACGCCGGGCCGCTCCCCCGCTGCGCCCGGGACTCGGCCGCGTACGAGGCCAGCTCCTGCGGGGTCGGGCGGCGCAGGCTGGTGTGGGTGTCGCGGGTGGAGTCGGGCAGCGGGGCGGGCACCAGCGGGACGGCCGGGCCGCGCCGGCGGCGGTGGGTGCCGGTCCCGGTGTCGGCCTCCGCGTAGACCGCCTCGCCCGGGGTCGGCACCTCCTCGGCCGGCGGCCGGCCCTGCGCGGGGATCACCGCGAGCGCCGGCAGGCCCGCCAGGGCGGGCAGCTGCTCGCGCAGGCGCGCGGCCAGCTCGGCGGCGCGCAGGCGGGAGGCGGGCGCCTTGGCCAGGCACTCGGAGATGATCCGCCACAGGCCGTCCGGCAGCCCGGGGACGGGCGGCACGTTCTCGGTCACGTGCCGACGCAGCACGGCGCCGGTGTGGCCGCCGCCGAACGGCGTGGTGCCGGCCAGCAGCTCGTACAGGACGGTGGCCAGGGCGTAGATGTCGACGGCGGCGCGCGGCTCCAGGCCCTCGATGATCTCGGGGGCCAGGTAGTCGGGGGTGCCGATGATCCGGGTCGCCCTGGTCCGGCGCGGGGCGTCCACCAGCCGGGCGATGCCGAAGTCGGTGAGCTTGGCGCGCGGGGCGCCGGCGGGGCCCGCGGGGGCGGCCAGGTCGAGCAGCACGTTCTCCGGCTTGACGTCGCGGTGCACGATCCCGGCCGCGTGCGCGGCGGCCAGGCCGTCCGCCACGTCGGCGATCACCGAGGCCGCGACGGCCGGGGCGAGGACGCCCTCGCGCTCCAGCCGGGTGCGCAGATCGGTGCCCTGGACCAGCTCCATCACCAGCGCGAGGTCGTCGCCGTCCACCACCATGTCGTGGACGCCGACCACCCGGGGGTGGTCGAGGCCGGTGAGGGCGGACCGCTCCTGGACGAAGCGGCCGACCAGCACCTGGTCGGATGCCAGGTCCTCCCGCAGCAGCTTGACTGCCACCGGTCCGTCCGGGCCCTCGCCGAGCCACACGGTCCCGGCGGAGCCCCGGCCGATCACCTGGTGGACGGTGTACCGGCTGCCGATCTTGCGTGCCAATGCTGCTCCGTGGGCTCGGTAGGTCGGTGCTCAGCGAACAACCTACGCGCCCGGAACCCCTCCGAGGGCCGCCGAAGCCCTCCTGGCGCGCCCTGGCGGGCGAGAAAATTCCTGGATTGTCGACAAAGCGTCAATCCCGCCTCCGGCCGGGCCCCGGTCAGTTGCCGAGCTTGCCGAACCAGTCCTGGACGGTGGCGAACCAGTCCTGCACGTTGTGCCAGTACTCCGGCAGCGGGGTGAAGTTCCACAGCGCCACCCCGGCCAGCGCCAGGATCAGCAGCACCATCAGGCAGCCCTTCAGGCAGCCGAGGCCGGGGATGTACATCTTGTTCCGGCTGCGCCGGCGCGGCTCCCGCTCGCGCGGGGGCTCGGGCTCGCGCTGCGGCGGACGCTGCTGCTCCCGCCGCTGCGGCTGCTGCGGCTCGCGGTGCTGGGGGGCCGGCGGCTCCTGGCGGCGCTGGGGGGCGGCGGACGGGCCGGGCGGCGGCGGGTAGGCCTGGGGCTGCTGGCCCTGGTAACCCTGGGGCTGATGCTGCCCCTGGTACCCCTGCGGCTGCTGGTACTGCGGCGGCTGCTGCTGCGGGGAGCGCCCGGCCTGGTACGGCGGCGGCGCCACCGGCGGGCGCTGCGCGTAGCCCGGCTGCGGCTGGCGGTACTGGCCCGGCTGCGCGGGACGCTGCTGCTGGGGCTGCTGCTGGCCGTACGGGTTCGGCCCGGCCTGGTACGGGCGCGGCGCCACCTGGGGACGGCCGAGCTCCTCCTGGTCGAGGTAGCCGACCTCGGTCTGCTGGTTGCGGTCCCGGGCGGCGCGCAGCTGGGTCTGCCACGGGTGCGGCGCCTCGGGCGCGCCCGGCGGCGGGGCGGGCGGCCCGTTCTGCGGCACCGGCGGCATCACCCGGGTGCGGTCGCCGGCCGCGCCCGCCGCCGCCGGCTGGCCCATCACCTGGGTCGCGGCGGCCGGGTCGAAGGCGCCCGAGGGCAGCACCTGGGTCGGGTCGGCGGCACCGAACGGCTCGACGGCCGGGCGGGCGGGTGCGGCCTGGGCCGCGAGCTGCGGGTCCGGCAGCAGCAGGGCGCCGACCGCGAGCGCGGCGTCCACGGCCGCCGGGGAGGCGTGCACGCCGACGCCGGCCGCGACCACCCGCAGGGCGTGCGCGAGCGAGGTGGCGGTCGGCCGCTCGGCCGGGTTCTTGCGCAGGCAGCGCTCGATCACCGTCCAGAGCGGCTCGGGCACCGTGCGCGGGCGCTCGGGCTCCTGGGCCAGGTGTGCCTGCAGCACGGCGAGCGGGCCGTCGCCCTGGAACGGCGGGCGGCCGGTGAGCAGCTCGTACAGCATGATGCCGGCGCCGTAGACGTCCACCGCGGCGGTCTGCGGGCGGCCCTCGGCGGACTCCGGGGCGACGTAGGCGGGGGTGCCGACGAACTCGTGGGTGCGGGTGATGCCCGGGGAGTCGGCGAGCCGGGCGATGCCGAAGTCGGTCAGCATCGGGTGCATCTGCTCGACGCCGTCCCGGTGCACGGTGGCGAGCAGCACGTTGGCGGGCTTGAGGTCGCGGTGCACGATGCCGTCGGCGTGGCTGGCGGCCAGCGCGTCGGCGACCTGGGCCATCAGCAGGGAGCCGGCGATCGGGCTGAGCGGGCCGTTGCCGCGCAGGTAGTGGAACAGGTCGGGGCCGTCGACCAGGTCCATCACCAGGGCCAGCAGCTCGCCCTCGACCACCAGGTCGCGGACCTGGACGATGTTCGGGTGGCTGAGCCGGAGCAGGGCGGAGCGCTCGCGCAGGAAGCGCATCACGATGTCGGGGTCGGCGGCGAGCTCCTCGCGCAGCACCTTGACCGCGACGGCCTGGCCGGGCTGCAGACCGTTGACGGCGACGTCCTCCCGGACCCGGCCGCGCCAGACGGTGCCGGTCGCCCCGCGCCCGAGGCTGTCCTCAAGCAGATACTTGCTGCCGACTGGCCGCACCTGTGCTCCCGTTGTCGTCGCTCGCCCCCCGGCCGAGACGGGTTGGCGGACCCCTGATTTCGGCAACTCTAACGGTGTCCGTGCGGGTTTCCGAGTGGCTGGCGGGTGTCCCGCCCGGCGGCGTCGGACGGCCTGGTGGGACGGGGTTTGACCTGACGTACCCTCCGGCCCACCATGGCGATCATCGCAAGATCGTCAAATCCGGTACCGTGCGCGGACTGTCGGTCCCGGGTGGCAGGATGACACCACCACACGTGTGGCCCAATGCCCCATGCCCTCTCATACCGACCACCGCGCCCACTCACCGCGTCAGCACGAGCAGAAGGGACCACGGGCGAGATGCAGATCCGGCTGACCGTCCTACGACCGCGCAGCGGCCCGGCAGGCGCCGGAGCTGCCACCGATGTGCTGGTCACGGCTCCGGCCGGGACCACCCTGGGTGCCCTGGCGGGCGCACTGGCGGGCGCGGCCGGAGTCAGAGGGCCGCGGTCCGCGACCCATGTGCACCTCTACGCCGGCGCACGCCGGATCGAGGAACAGGCCCTGCTCGGCCACCCGCCGCTGATCGACGGCGCCGTCCTCTCGCTCGGCGAGCCCGACCCGGACGCGGACGCGGCCGGCGACGAGTCGCCCGCCGGCGCCGAACTGCGCGTGGTCGGCGGTCCGGACGCGGGCGGCGTGCACCGGCTGCACGGCGAGGAGATCCGGATCGGCCGCTCCAGCGAGGCCGACGTCCCGCTCGACGACCCCGACGTCTCCCGGCTGCACCTCTCGCTGCACCTGGCCGCCGACGGCCGCGCCACCGTGCGCGACCTCGGCTCCACCAACGGCACCCGGCTGGACGGCCGGTTCCTGCGCGGCGAGGCGGCCGACCTGGCCGACGGCGGGCTGGTCCGGCTCGGCGAGTCCACCGTCCAGCTGACCAGGGCGGCCACGGCCGAGCCGGGCGAGCCGGCCCGGCCGCTGGTGCCGGACGGCGAGGGCCACCTCGGCCTGGCCGCCCGCCCGCCGGCCCGGCCCGGTACGGGTGCCCCGGCCCCCGCGCCCGTGGCCGAGCCGCCGAGCTCCGGCGGGCGGGCCCGCGCCCTGCTCTCGCTGCGCCGCAGCCGGGCCGCCGCCGAGCCCGAGCGGGCCGACGCCGCCCAGCAGCACGCCGCCGCCGTGCACCGGCAGGCGCTCGCCCAGCGCGAGCGCTGGCCCGACCCGGCCGCGCTGCTGCTCACCGCCCTCGGCCCCGGCCCCCGACTGTGGGAGCGCGCCCCCGGCCACCCGGACGCCCTCACCCTGCGGCTGGGCACCACCGACCGCCCGGCCGGCCCCGGCACCGCCCCCGGCGCGGTGCTGCCCGCCGTCCCCGTCACGGTCGGCCTGCAGACCGCCGGCAGCCTCGGCCTGGCCGGCCCGCGCCCCCGGCTGACCGCGCTGGCCCGCGCCCTGATCGCCCAGCTGGCCGCGCTGCACCCGCCGAGCGGGCTCAACCTGGTGCTGGTCGCGGCCGACGAGGAGGCCGCCGCCGAGTGGGCCTGGGCGCAGTGGCTGCCGCACCTGCGGCCGATGCACGGCCAGGCCTGCCGGCTGCTGGTCGGCGTCGGCCCCGAGCAGACGAACGCCCGGCTCACCGAGCTGGCCACCGCCACCGCCCGGCCGCCCGCCACCGTCGTCCTGGTGGACGGCGACCCGGGCACCGCGGCCGGCCGCGAGGCGCTCGCCCTGCTGCTGCGGCAGGGTCCCGCGCTCGGCGTGCACGCCCTGGTGCTGGCCGAACAGCCGGACGAGCTGCCCGCCGGGCTCGGCGCCACCGCCCGGATCACCGGCGAGGTGGGCACCCTGCTCAGCGTCGACCGGCCCGGCGCCGGCGGCCGCGAGCTGGTCGAGGAGGTCGCGCTGGACGCGGTCTCGGCCGTCTGGGCGGACCGGCTGGCCCGGGTGCTCGCCCCGCTCCGGGAGGCCGCGCCGGTCGCCCGCGGGCCGCTGCCCGCCTCGCTGCGCCTGCTCGACCTGCTCGGGCTGGACAGCGTCACCCCCGCCAAGGTCTCCACCCGCTGGTCCGAGCTGCCGCTGTCGGCCGGCGCGGCCGGCGCGCTGCTGGGCACCGCGCGCGGCGGCGAGCCCTGCACCGTCGACCTCGCCGACCCGGAGCTGGCGGCCGCCCGCACCGGCGGCCCGCACCTGCTGGTCGGCGGCGGGCCGGGCGCCGGCAAGACCGAGCTGCTGCGCACCCTGATCGCCTCGCTGGCCGTGGCGGAGCGGCCGGAGCGGCTGCGGCTGATGGTCATCGAGGGCCGGGCCGTGGGCACCGGCGAGGCCTCCGGGCTGGCCGGCTGCACCGAGCTGCCGCACGTGTCCGACCACCTGAACGCGGCCACCGATCCGCGCCGGGCGCTGCTCACCGCCGAATCGCTGCTGGACGAGCTGGCGCACCGCGCGGAGGTGCTCGGCGAGCTGGGCTTCGCCGCCTGGCACGCGGCCCGCCCGTTCGCCCGTACCCCGGCCCTGGTGGCCAGTGGCGGCGCGGGCGCGGCCGGGCCCGGCGCCCGGGTGGTCGAGCCGCGGCGGGCCCCCGGTACCGCGCCGGCGGCGCCGGCCGCGGACGGGCCGCCGCCCGCCCGGCTGATAGTCGTGGTGGACGACTACGACGCGCTGCTCGCCCCGACCTCCCCGGCCGGCCGGCCGCTGGCCAGGGCACTGGCCGAGGTCGCCGCCCGGGGCGGGCGGCTCGGCGTCCACCTGATCGCCGCCACCGGGGCGCCGGAGCTGACCGCCGGGACGGAGGTGGACGAGGCGGCCCTGCTGCGGATCGCGCTGCGGACCGACCAGACCGCCGAGTCCGACCTGCTGATCGACCTGCCGGACGCGGCGGCGCTGCCGGAGGACACCCCGGGCCGCGGCTACCTGCGCCGGCCGGACGGCGCGGTGACGGCCTTCCAGGCCGCCCGGGTGAGCGGCCGGATCCCGCGGACGGCCACCCTGCGGCCCACCGTGGTGGCGGTCGACCCGGCGCAGCTGGGCGAGCCGCCCACCCGCCGCCCGGTCCGCGAGCTGGGCAACGGCCCGACCGACCTCGCCCTGCTGGCCAGCGCGCTGCAGCGGGCCGCGGCCTCGTAGCGCCCGTTCCCCGGCGAGAGCCTCGTCCCGGCGGGCCCGTAAGGGCGGGCGGGGACGCCGAAGGGGCGGGACCGTGCAGCACGGTCCCGCCCCTTCGGTCAGCCGTCGGTCAGCGCGCGGCCCGCAGCAGGGTGCGGATCACCCGCATGGCGACCGAGAGGCTGGACAGCTCGTAGTTGTCCGAACCCCTTATGTCGTCGAGGGTGGTCTTGGCCCGCGACAGCAGCGTGCTGTTGAGCTCGGCCCAGGCGCCGTAGCGCTCCTCCGGCGAGGAGCCCTCCGGGCCGCAGGCCAGGATGTCCGCGGTGAGCGCGGCGTGCGCCGCGAACAGGTCCTCGCGGATGGCCGCACGGGCCATCGAGGACCACCGGTCGGTGCGCGGCAGCTCGATGATCCGGTCCAGCAGGTGGGTGATCTGCAGGCGGTCGGCGAGGTCGTAGTAGAGCTCGGCGACCTCCATCACGTCCGCGTCCGAGCGGTCCGCCACCCCGACGATGTCCAGGGTCGGGAAGGCCGAGGACAGGCCGGCCACCCGGGTGGCCAGCAGCTCCGGCACGCCCGCCTCGGCGAGCTCCTGGTAGATCTTGTCGAACCAGGCCGCGTCCTCGCCGCGCAGCGGCTTGGGCAGGCTGTCCCAGACCTGGTTGACCCGGTCGTGGAAGAACTCGATGGTGCCGGCGATGTCCAGCGGCTGGCGGCGGTTGTTGAGCATCCACCGGGTGGCGCGCTCGACCAGGCGGCGCGAGTGCAGCCGCATCTTGGTCAGCATCTCGGCCGGGACCTGGTTGTCCAGCGACTCGATCTGGTCCCAGATGTGCTCCAGGCCGAAGACCGCGCGGGCCGCCGCGTGGGTCCGGGCGATCTCCTCCATCGTCGCGCCGGTCTCCTCGCGGAGCCGGAACGCGAAGGTGCAGCCACCGCGGTTGATCGTGTCGTTGACGATCAGGGTGGTGATGATCTCCCGGCGCAGCGGGTGGTTGTCGATCGCCTCGGCGAACCGGGCCCGCAGCGCGCTGGGGAAGTACTCGTGCAGCACGGTGCGGAAGTACGGGTCGTCGGGCAGCCCGGTGGCGAGCAGCTCGTCGGCCAGCGTGATCTTGGTGTAGGCGAGCAGCACGGACAGCTCGGGCTGGGAGAGCCCGCGGCCGCTCTGCTGGCGCTCGCGGATCTGCCGCTCGGTGGGCAGGAACTCCAGCGCCCGGTCGAGCTGGCCGCCCGACTCCAGCCGGTTGATCATGCGCGAGTGCACGTTGACCATCGAGACCGCCTGGGCGACGGCGTTGGCCAGCACCACGTTCTGCGCGTAGTTGTTGCGCAGCACCAGGTGGCCGACCTCGTCGGTCATCTCGGCGAGCAGCGTGTTGCGCTGCTTGACCGTCATGTCGCCGTCGGCGACCACCTGGTTGAGCAGGATCTTGATGTTGACCTCGTGGTCCGAGGTGTCCACGCCGGCCGAGTTGTCGATCGCGTCGGTGTTGATCCAGCCGCCGGTGCCCTCCGGGCCGCCGACCGCCGCGTACTCGATCCGGCCGAGCTGGGTGCACCCGAGGTTGCCGCCCTCGCCGACCACCCGGGCCCGGACCTGGTCGCCGTTGACCCGGATGGCGTCGTTGGCCTTGTCGCCGACCTCGGCGTTGGTCTCGCCGGAGGCCTTGATGTAGGTGCCGATGCCGCCGTTCCAGAACAGGTCGACGGGCGCCTGCAGGATCGCCTTCATCAGCTCGGCCGGGGTGAGCTTGGCCGCCTCGATGCCGAGCCGCTCGCGGATCTGCGGGGAGAGCTGGATCGCCTTGGCGGAGCGCGGGAAGACGCCGCCGCCGGCCGAGATCAGCGACTTGTCGTAGTCGTCCCAGGAGCTGCGCGGCAGGTCGAACAGCCGGCGGCGCTCGGCGAAGGAGACCGCGGCGTCGGGGCCCGGGTCCAGGAAGATGTGCCGGTGGTCGAAGGCGGCCACCAGCCGGATGTGCTCGCTGAGCAGCATGCCGTTGCCGAACACGTCACCGGACATGTCGCCGATGCCGACCACGCTGAAGTCCTCGGTCTGGGTGTCGTGGCCCAGCTCGCGGAAGTTGCGCTTGACCGACTCCCAGGCACCGCGGGCGGTGATGCCCATGCCCTTGTGGTCGTAGCCGGCCGACCCGCCGGAGGCGAAGGCGTCGCCCAGCCAGAAGCCGTACGACTCGGCGACGCCGTTGGCGATGTCCGAGAAGGTGGCGGTGCCCTTGTCCGCGGCGACCACCAGGTAGGTGTCGTCCTCGTCGTGGCGGACCACGTCGGCGGGGTGCACGACCTCGCCGGCCACCAGGTTGTCGGTGATGTCGAGCAGCGCCGAGATGAAGGTCTTGTACGAGGAGATGCCCTCGGCCAGCCAGGCGTCGCGGTCCACCGACGGGTCCGGCAGCTGCTTGGCGACGAAGCCGCCCTTGGCGCCGACCGGGACGATCACGGTGTTCTTGACCATCTGGGCCTTGACCAGGCCGAGGATCTCGGTCCGGAAGTCCTCGCGCCGGTCGGACCAGCGCAGACCGCCGCGGGCCACCTTGCCGAAGCGCAGGTGGACGCCCTCGACCTGGGGCGAGTAGACCCAGATCTCGAAGGCGGGCCGCGGCGCGGGCAGGTCCGGGATGGCCTTCGGGTCGAACTTCATCGACACGTACGAGTGCCACTGGCCGTCGGCCGCGTGCTGGAAGAAGTTGGTCCGCAGGGTGGCGGTGATCAGGTGCAGGAAGGAGCGCAGGATGCGGTCCTCGTCCAGCGAGACGACCTCGTCCAGGGCGCCGTTGAGCTCCTCGAAGATGCCCTCGGTGAGCTCCAGCGCGCCGGAGCGGTGGCTGGGGCTGAGGCGGGCCTCGAAGAGGTTGACCAGCAGCCGGGTGGTGTGGGTGTTGTTGCGGAGCGCGTCCTCCATGTAGTCCTGGGAGAACGTGCTGCCGGCCTGCCGGAGGTACTTGGCGTACGCGCGCAGCACGACCGCCTGGCGCCAGGTCAGCCCGGCGGTCAGGACCAGCTCGTTGAAGCCGTCGTTCTCGGCCTTGCCGGTCCAGGTGGCGGAGAAGGTCTCCTGGAAGCGCTCGCGGGCCTCGTCGGTCAGCTCGGTGGCCTCGCGCAGCTTCAGCCCGAAGTCGTACACCCACGCGGTGGTGCCGTCCGAGCGGCGCAGCGCGTACGGGTGCTCGTCGAGCACCTCGACGCCCAGGCGCTGGAGCACCGGCAGGACCTCGGTGAGCGAGATCGGGCCGCCGACCCGGTAGATCTTGAAGCGGCGCTCGTCGTCGCCGGCGCCGACCGGCTGGTAGAGGTTCAGCCGGAAGTCGCCCTCGCCGTGCAGCGACTCGATCTGCTTGAGGTCGGCGACGGCGGTGCGGGCGGTGAAGTCGGCCCGGTAGCCGTCGGGGAAGGCGTTGGCGTAGCGGTGGCCGAGCTCGGCGGCCCGCTCCTCGCCCAGCTCGGTGTGCAGCTGGTCGTGGAAGCTGTCCATCCAGAACCGGGCGGCCTCGGCCAGCTTGGCCTCGATCCGCTCGATCTCGGCGTCGCTGAGCTGCGGGAGCTCGGAGCCGGACGCGAGCCGGACCACGAAGTGCAGGCGGGTCAGCACCGACTCGGTGGCGTGCACCGTGTAGTCGATCGTCTCACCGCCCAGCTCCTCCATGAGGATCTCCATCAGGCGCAGCCGGATCCGCGTGGTGTAGCGGTCGCGCGGCAGGTAGACGAAGGCCGAGTAGTAGCGGCCGTAGTCGTCCTGGCGCAGGAACAGCCGCAGCCGGCGGCGCTCCTGCAGGTAGAGCACGCTGGTGGCGATCGAGAGCAGCTCGGCGGCGGCGGTCTGGAAGATCTCGTCCCGGGGGAAGGTCTCCATGATCTGGAGCAGGTCGCGGCCGTCGTGGCTGTCGCTGGAGAAACCGGAGTCGGCCAGCACCTCCTGCACCTTGCGGCGGACGACCGGGATCCGGGTGACCGACTCGGTGTACGCGGCGGAGGAGAACAGGCCGAGGAAGCGGCGCTCGCCGATCACCTCGCCGTTGATGTCGAACTTCTTCACCCCGACGTAGTCGAGGTAGGCGGGGCGGTGCACGGTGGCTCGGCTGTTGGCCTTGGTCAGGACCAGCAGCTTCTTCTCGTGCGCCTTGGCGCGGACCGGGGCGGACAGCCGGCCGAAGGCCTCGCTGACCGGGTGGTGGTCGGTGTCGACGCTGATCGGGTCGGAGCGCAGCACGCCGAGCCCGGTGCCGGGGACGGCCCGCAGCACCTCCTCGCCGCGGTGCTCGGCCAGGTCGTACTCGCGGTAGCCGAGGAAGGTGAAGTGGTCGTCGGCCAGCCAGCGCATCAGCTCCCAGGCCTCGGCGACCTCCTGCTCGGCCAGGTGCGCGGGGGGCTCCTCGGCCAGCTCGTCGGCCAGCCGGAGCGCGGAGTCGCGCATCTTGGTCCAGTCCTCGACGACCTCGCGGACGTCGCCCAGGATCCGGCGCAGGTTGGTCTCGATGGCGCGGAGGTCGTCTCGGTCGGTCTCGCGGTCGATCTCGATGTGCATCCAGGACTCGACCACCGCGTCGGCGGGCCACTCGGTGCCGGCGGCCTTGCTGCGCGAGCAGGCGTCGACGTCCAGGATCTCCAGCAGCTTGCCGGTGATGTCACGGCGGACGGCCAGCTGGGGGTGGATGACGACGTGGATGCCGCGGTCCTCGCGGGTCAGCTCGTTGGTGACCGAGTCGACCAGGAAGGACATGTCGTCGGTGACCACCTCGACCACGGTGTGGCCGCAGGACCAGCCGTTCTCCTCCACGGTCGGGGTGTACACCCGGACCTCCGCCGTGCCCTGGGGACGCTTGAGCCCCAGCCGGTAGTGGGAGGCCGCCGCCCCGTACACGTCGACCGGGTCGCGGTCGACCAGGTCCTCGGGGGCGGTGTGGAGGTAGTAGTGGTGCAGGTATGCGGCCAGAGCGCCGTTGCTCAGACCCTCCCCTGGCGCCGCTCCCCCCACCTGGCTGTTCTCAGCGGCTGCTGCTGCCTTGGCGAGCAGTTCGGCCTTGGCTGCGTCCAGCTTGGTCTGCATGACTGTTTGGCTCCTGTCGCGCGCCGTTGCGTGACTCGGTGGTGGCTGGGTGTGCACCGCCGGGTCCGTCCGCAATCCTCTCGCATGATCCTGATGAAAACCGTCCATGCCACGCATGAACGGCACTACATCTGGGTACGACAGGACGTTTGGCCTGCGACTATCCGGCGACGCCAGTCAGCCTAACCTGATGAAACGAAGGTGTCAGGGGACAGGGAGGAGCAATCCTGCAGGGAGATCGTTCCTTCCTGGACACCGTGTCCAATCGGCGCGATCGGAGTGTCAGCGGCTGCCGGATTGATCGACGTCCTCGGCCCGGCGGCTCATGTGCGGGTAGCGGTGGTCGGTCGGCGGGACGAAGGTCTCCTTGATCGACCGGGCGGAGGTCCAGTGCAGCAGGTTCTGGGCCGCGCCCGCCTTGTCGTTGGTGCCCGAGGCCCGGCCGCCGCCGAAGGGCTGCTGGCCCACCACCGCCCCGGTCGGCTTGTCGTTGATGGCGAAGTTGCCGGCGCTGAACCGCAGCCGCTCCACCGCCTGGGCGATCGCGTACCGGTCCTGCGCGATCACCGCACCGGTCAGCCCGTACGGCGCGCCGGTGTCCACCCGCTCCAGCACGTCCGTCCAGCGGGCGTCCTCGTAGAGCTGCACCGACAGGATCGGGCCGAAGTACTCGGTCCGGAAGATCTCGTTGCCCGGGTCGCTGCCGAGCAGCACGGTGGGGCGCACGAAGTAGCCGATGGCGTCGTCGTACTGGCCGCCGGCGACCAGCTCGACGGTCGGGTCCTGGCGGGCGCGTTCGATCGCGGCCCGGTTCCCGGCGTACGCCCGGGCGTCGATCAGGGCGCCCATGAAGTTGCTCAGGTCGGTGACGTCGCCGACGGTGAGCGCGTCGACCTCGGCCAGGAAGTCGTCCTTGATCCGCTGCCACAGGCCGCGCGGCAGGTAGGCGCGGGAGAGCGCGGAGCACTTCTGCCCCTGGTACTCGAAGGCGCCGCGGAGCAGCGCCGTGCGCAGCACGGCGGGGTCGGCCGAGGGGTGGGCGACCAGGAAGTCCTTGCCGCCGGTCTCGCCGACGATCCGCGGGTAGGTCCGGTACGAGCCGAGGTTGGCGCCGATCGCCTTCCAGAGCGTCTGGAAGGTCTTGGCCGATCCGGTGAAGTGCAGCCCGGCCAGCGCCGGATTGGCCAGGGCCACCTGGGAGGTCGCGTGCCCGTCCCCGGTCACCAGGTTGATCACCCCGGGCGGCAGCCCGGCCGCCTCCAGCAGCCGCATCAGGTGGTGCGCGGCGAGCGTCTGGGTCGGCGACGGCTTCCAGACCACGGTGTTGCCCATCAGCGCGGGCGCGGTGGGCAGGTTCCCGGCGATGGCGGTGAAGTTGAACGGGGTGACGGCGTAGACGAACCCCTCCAGCGGCCGGTGGTCGGTCCGGTTCCACACCCCGGGCGAGGACTGCGGCTGGTCGGCCAGGATCTGCCGGGCGAAGTGCACGTTGAAGCGCCAGAAGTCGACCAGCTCGCAGGGGGCGTCGATCTCCGCCTGCTGGACGGTCTTGGACTGGCCGAGCATGGTCGCCGCGGCGAGGGTCTCCCGCCACGGCCCGGCCAGCAGGTCGGCGGCGCGCAGGAAGACCGCCGCCCGGTCGTCGAAGGAGAGCGAGCGCCACTCGGGGGCGGCCGCCAGCGCCGCGTCCACGGCCAGCTGGGCGTCCTGGTGGGTGGCGTTGCCGAGCACTCCGAGCCGGGCCGCGTGGTGGTGCGGCTGGACCACCTCGATCCGCTCGCCGCCGCCGAACCGCAGCTCGCCGGCGACCGTCATCGGCAGCGGGACCTGCTCGGCGGCCAGCTCGTCCAGCTTCCGTTCCAGCCGCTCCCGCTCGGGGCTGCCCGGCGCGTACCCGTGCACCGGCTCGTTGCGGGGGATCGGGACCTGGGTCACTGCGTCGATCGGCACGGGAGGCTCCACGGGGGTGCGGACGGGCCGGCGCCGGGCCGGCGCCGGCAGGCGTCCGTCCAGCCTGACCACCAGGCCGCCGATCCGGCCGGGGCGACACGCTCACCCGGACGATCTCCCGAGCGCCCCGCTCAGGCGGTGAGCTCCGCCGCCAGTTCGACCGCCTCCGCCAGGCTGTCCACCACCGGGACCCCGGCCACCTCCAGCTTCGCCCTGGTGTGCGAGCCGCCGGTGTACAGCACCGCGTGCAGCCCCGAGGCGAGCGCCGCCTGCGCGTCGTCCACCGCGTCACCGATCAGCACGGTGCGGCCCGGCTCCACCTCGGCGCCGAGCGCCGTCAGGTGCCGGGCCAGGTGGGCCGCCTTGCGGCCGCCGGAGGCGCCGGTGCGGCCGTCCACCCGGAGGAACTCCCCCACCAGCCCGAACCGGGTCACCACCGGCACCAGCCGCTCGTGCTCGTACATCGACAGCAGCGACTGGCTGCGGCCGGCGGCCCGCCAGTCGCTCAGCAGCTCCGGGACGCCGGTGGTCAGCCCGCAGGCCGGGCTCAGCTCGGCGTAGCGCAGGTGGAAGACGTCGTCCAGCTCCTCCCACTCGGCCTGGCTAGGGTCGCGGCCGAGCAGCCGCCGGTAGAAGACCGGGATCGGGATCTCGTACATCTCGCGGTACTGCTCGAGGCTGAGCGGCGCGATGCCGATGGTCGCGAAGGCCGCGTTGCTCGCCCCGAGCACCGCGTCCATGTCGTGGAAGAGCGTCCCGTTCCAGTCCCAGACGATATGAGTGCGCACGCTGAAACGGTACCGGCCCGCTCCGACGGTCAGGCCAGCAGGCCGGGGATCTCCTGGGTCGCGAACCAGAGCAGCTCGTGGTCCTCCGCGCCGCCCACGGTGAACTGCGCGTCCGCGTCGCCCTTGTCGGCCGCGGCGATCGCCAGCGCGGCGGCCGCGACGTCCGTCGCCACCTCCTCGTCGGCCACGTCCGCGTGCACCGCGGCGGCCTTCGCCAGCGGGATCGGACCGGCCAGCACCACCCGGCCCAGCGAACCCTGGTCCTCGTACTCGTCACCCGGGTACGGGGAGACCGCGGAGTCGGCGACCTCGACCGCCACCACCACCCGGCGCCGGGGCGCGGCGGTGTCCTCGGCGAGCAGCCGCAGCGAGCACTCGGCGGCCCGGTTGAGCGCCGCGTACTCCAGCTCCTCCAGGTCGTCGCTGACGTACCACTCGCGCAGCGCGGGGGTCACCGCGTAGGCCACGCCCTGGTCCAGCGCGCCCCCCGGGTGCGCCGCGGCCAGACCCTTCAACGTGGTGGGCACGTACACGCGCATCGGGAGCACCTTCCTCGATCAGTCGCGGCCAGCACACCGCGTCCCCAAGAATACGGCCCGGGTGATCACCTCGGCACCGCATCGGGCCGCCCCGGTACGGGCGCCGGGTCAGCCGGCGGGCGCCGCGAGGGCGGTGAGGGCGGCCCGGCTGGTGCGCAGCGCCGATTCGAGCACCGGGCCGCGCCGGGCCGGGTCCATCATGTTCGGCCCCATCACCGCCAGGTCGGCCTGGGTCGGCGCCAGCAGCTGGACCCGGGTGCCCACCGCCCGCAACTGGCGCACCTCGCGCAGCAGCTGGCGGGTGACCGCGCGCCGGTACCGGCTGAGCAGCTGGGCCAGCACCCCACGCGGGCGGTCGCGCGCCCGCCACTCGCGCAGCGCGGCCACGGTGCCGCGGCCCGGTTCGGCCCGCCCGGCGGGGTGCAGCCGCACGCCCATCGGCGCCAGCACGTACACCTCGTCCAGCCCGCGGCCGGCCATCAGGTCGGCGTTGGTCGCCGACCAGCAGCCGCCGTCCACGTACCGGCCGCCGGCCACCTCCACCGGGGCGAACCAGCCGGGGATCGCGCAGGAGGCCATCACCGCCTCCGCCACCGCGGCCACCGGCGCCTCCGGATCGCCGAAGGCCACCCGCTGCCCGGAGCGGTAGTCCACCGCGGCCACCCGCAGCCCGCTGCCGGCCGGCCAGTCACCGTCCCCGAGCAGGCCGCGGACCAGGTCCCCGATCGGCGCGACCGAGCCCCGCCCGGGCGGCACCGCGGCCGAGACCATGGTCAGGAACGGGTAGTCCCGCGGGTGCCGGACGGCGTCCCGCAGCAGCCCCGGGGAGCCGATGCCGGCCTGCGGACGCGGCGGGAGCGCCCCGCCGACCACCGTGTCGTAGTCGAACTCCACCCCGACCAGCGGCCCGGTGGTGACCGGCCGGCCGAGCTGGTGGTCGCGCAGCTCCCCGGGCTGGACCCCGGCCGCCAGCAGGGCGCCCAGCAGCGCGCCGGCCGAGGTGCCGAGCACGATCTCGGCGCTGCCGGGCCGCCAGCCGGTGGCCTCCTCGACCGCGCACAGCGCCCCCACCGTCCAGGCCGCGCCGAGCATCCCGCCGCCGCCCAGGACCAGGCCGCGCCTCGGCCCGACCCCTGCCCCGGCCCGGCCGCCCCCCGCCGCGCGTTCGGCGGCCGGCCCGCCACGGGCCGGCCGGTCGTCTCCGGTAGACACCTGGGTCACGCCGCACCGCCCGCCTCGTCGCCGAATCCGCCTCCCCGATACTGCGCCCTACCTGCCGGTAGTCCCGGTAGGGCAACGCCCGTTCGCACCCCTCACCCGTACCCCTTCGGGCCACCGGAGCCGGCCACGGGGTCCCACCCGGCCCCGGGCGGCGGGCCGGTGCCGCGGCCCGCCGCGCCGCCGGCCTCACTCGGATAGGTGACACGGAGGCGGGTGGCGGCCGCGCGCGCCGGGCGCTTGCCGCCGCCCGGCCGCCGTCGGTACCAAAGGACCCGCCGCCGCCACACCCACCGGAGGTCCGCCGTGCCCGAAGCCACCACCCTGACCGTCGCCGCACCGGAAGCCGGGCCGGCCGGCCCGGCCGCGCCGGCCGCGACGCCGCCCGTCACACCTGCCCCGGTCGCCGCACCGGCCCCGGCCGTCGTGCCGCAGCCCGCGCCCCGCGTCCGCCCGCTGGTGCCCGCCCCCGGACGGCAGCGCCCGCGCCGCCCGGTGCGCCACCCGCACCCGGTCACCGCCTGCACCACCCCTGCCGCACCGCACGCCCGCGCGGCGCCCCCGCGCACCCCGCGCCACCCCCGGGCGGCGTGCGCCCCGGCGCAGGGGGCCGGACAGGGCGAACTGGCCACCCGCTTCGCGCACCGCCTGGTCGAGGTGCTCACCGGCGCCCGCCCGGTCGGCCAGCTGCAGCGCCACACCACGCTGCGCGGCTACCAGCAGATCGTCGCCCTGGTCCGCAGCGGCCCGCTGCGCCCGCACGGCCGGCCGCCGCGCACCAGACTCGGCCGGGTCTACGACTCCGCGCCCGGCAGCGGGGCCCTGGAGGTCTGCGTCCGGGTGGAGTTCGGCCCGCGCCACCACATGGTCGCCTTCCGGCTGGAGCAGCACCGCCAGACCCAGCAGTGGCAGTGCGCCGCCGTGGAGGCCCGCTGAGCGGCCGCCGCGGCCACCCGGCCGCCCCCGGTACCCCCGACCGGGTACGCGACAGGGCGCCGCCCCCACGCGGGGAGCGGCGCCCTGTCGGACTGTCTGCCTGCTCGGTCAGACCTTGCGGCGGCGGCCGCCCTTGGCCGACTTGGCGGCCTTGCGGCGCTCGGCACGGGTCAGCCCGTCGCCCTCGTCCGGCACGCCGTCCTCGAAGTCACCCTCGACCACGCCGCCGCCGATCTCGTCCGAGGGGGCGACGTAGTGCAGCTTCTTGCGCTGCGGCGCCTCCAGGCCCTTGGCCTTGATCTCCGGGCGGGGGTCCTTCTCCAGCGAGAGCGGGGAGTCGGAGTCCGCGACCGGGACCTCCTCGACCTGCTGCTCGACCTGGACCTCCAGGTTGAACAGGTAGCCGATGGACTCCTCCTTGATGCCCTCCATCATGGCGGAGAACAGGTCGAAGCCCTCGCGCTGGTACTCGACCAGCGGGTCGCGCTGAGCGTAGGCGCGCAGCGCGATGCCCTCCTGCAGGTAGTCCATCTCGTAGAGGTGCTCGCGCCAGCGGCGGTCCAGCACCGAGAGCACCACGCGGCGCTCCAGCTCGCGCATGATCTGCTCGCCGAGCTGGTCCTCGCGGGCGCCGTACTGCGACTGCACGTCCTCCTGGAGCACCTTGGTCAGGTAGTCCGGGGTCAGTGCGGCCGGGCCGCCCGCCTCCTCCTCCAGCTCGTCCAGGTCGAGGGTGACCGGGTAGAGCTGCTTGAGGGCCGTCCAGAGCTTGTCCAGGTCCCAGTCGTCCTCGAAGCCCTCACCGGTCGCGGCGGCGACGTAGGCCGCGACGGTGTCGTCCATGAAGTGGCCGATCTGCTCCTGCAGGTCCTCGCCCTCCAGGACCCGGCGGCGCTCGGTGTAGATGACCTCGCGCTGGCGGTTGAGCACCTCGTCGTACTTGAGGACGTTCTTGCGGATCTCGAAGTTCTGCTGCTCGACCTGGGTCTGCGCGGAGGCGATCGCCCGGGTGACCATCTTCGACTCGATCGGCACGTCCTCGGGGACGTTCGCCATCGACAGCACGCGCTCGACCATGCCGGCCTTGAACAGGCGCATCAGGTCGTCGCCCAGCGACAGGTAGAACCGGGACTCGCCCGGGTCGCCCTGACGGCCGGAGCGGCCGCGCAGCTGGTTGTCGATCCGGCGGGACTCGTGCCGCTCGGTGCCCAGGACGTAGAGGCCGCCGGCCTCCTGGACCTCCGCCTCCTCGACCTTGACGGCCTCCTTGGCCTTGTCCAGCGCGCTCGGGTAGGCCGCCGCGTACTCCTCCGGCGTGTCCTCCTCGTTCAGCCCGCGCTGGGCCAGGTCCGCGGCGGCCAGGTACTCGGGGTTGCCGCCGAGCTTGATGTCGGTGCCGCGGCCGGCCATGTTGGTGGCCACGGTGACGGCGCCCTTGCGGCCGGCCTGCGCGACGATCTGCGCCTCGCGCTCGTGGTGCTTGGCGTTCAGCACCTCGTGCGGCACGCCGCGCTTGCGCAGCTCCTGGGAGAGGTACTCGGACTTCTCCACCGACACGGTGCCGACCAGCACCGGCTGGCCCTTGGCGTGACGCTCCGCGATGTCCTCGACCACGGCGGCGAACTTGGCCGGCTCGGACTTGTAGATCAGGTCGGGCTGGTCGATCCGCAGCGGGTTCTTGTTGGTCGGGATCGGCACCACGCCGAGCTTGTAGATCTGGTGGAACTCGGCGGCCTCGGTGGTGCCGGTACCGGTCATGCCGGAGAGCTTGCCGTACAGCCGGAAGAAGTTCTGCAGGGTGATGGTGGCCAGCGTCTGGTTCTCGTTCTGGACCTCCACCCCCTCCTTGGCCTCGATCGCCTGGTGCATGCCCTCGTTGTAGCGGCGGCCGGCGAGCATGCGGCCGGTGTGCTCGTCAACGATCATGACTTCGCCGTTCATGACGACGTAGTCCTTGTCGTTCTTGTAGAGCTCCTTGGCCTTGATGGCGTTGTTGAGGAAGCCGACCAGCGGGGTGTTCACCGACTCGTAGAGGTTGTCGATGCCCAGGTAGTCCTCGACCCGGGTGACACCCTCCTCCAGCACGCCGACGGTGCGCTTCTTCTCGTCGACCTCGTAGTCGCGGTCGCGCTTGAGGCGCTGGACCAGCTTGGCGAAGTCGCTGTACCACTTGGTGGCCTGGTCCGCCGGGCCGGAGATGATCAGCGGCGTACGGGCCTCGTCGATCAGGATCGAGTCGACCTCGTCGACGATCGCGAAGTTGTGGCCGCGCTGCACCAGTTCGTCCTGCGACCAGGCCATGTTGTCGCGCAGGTAGTCGAAGCCGAACTCGTTGTTGGTGCCGTACGTGATGTCCATCCCGTACTGGCGCTTGCGCTCGGCCGGCGACATGTTGGCGAGGATCACGCCGACCTCGAGGCCGAGGAAGCGGTGCACCCGGCCCATCCACTCCGAGTCACGCTCGGCGAGGTAGTCGTTGACCGTGATCAGGTGCACGCCCTTGCCGGTCAGCGCGTTGAGGTACGCCGGCAGGGTGCCCACCAGGGTCTTGCCCTCACCGGTGCGCATCTCGGCGACGTGGCCGAAGTGCAGCGCCGCGCCACCCATCAGCTGGACGTCGTAGTGGCGCTGCCCGAGCACGCGCTTGGACGCCTCGCGTACGGTGGCGAACGCCTCGGGGAGCAGGTCGTCGAGCGACTCGCCTTCCGCCAGCCGGGACTTGTACTCGTCGGTCAGCGCCCGCAGCTCGTCGTCGGTGAGGTTGACGAAGTCCTCTTCGATCGAGTTGACCTGGGCAGCAATCCGCTGCAGCTTGCGAAGGGTCTTACCTTCGCCTGCGCGCAGGATCTTGTCGAAGACGGACACTTGGGCGGGCTCCTTGCCTGGATCGGCTCTGGACTACAGCACGGCGAGACCTACCCCACCGTACGGTCATCGTATGCGAGGAGGACAAGCCGTCGGGAGGTGCGTCAGCACGGTATTCCCGTGTCACCCGCGTGGGCAAAGCACCGATTAGCGCCACCCGCCGGGGCAAAACGGTCACCGAGCCGTTCTCCGTGCACTGCTCAACCGCCCGGGGGGCCGAAGGGTTCCCCTCCTTTCCCCGGTCGTCCTCCCCTCCTTTCCCCCGGCCGTCCTGCGCCGGACGGGCCCGGTTGTCGGTGCCGGGGCCTACCCTGCCCGGCATGACCGCCACGAGCCTCTCCGCCGACCAGGCCCGCCTGATCGCCCTCCGCGCCCAGGGTCTGCTCGGCGCCCCGGACCGCCGCTCCGGGGTCCGCGGGCTGCTGCGCCACCTCGGCGCCGTCCAGCTGGACACCATCTCGGTGCTGGCCCGCTCGCACGAGCTGGTCCCGTACGCCCGGCTCGGCGCGGTCGGCCGGCCGGCGGTCGAGCAGGCCTACTGGGGCGGCGCCGGCACCTTCGAGTACTGGTCGCACGCCGCCTGCATCCTGCCGATCGAGGAGTGGCCGCTGTTCGCCTTCCGGCGCCGGGCGTACCGCGCCCGCGGCAACCTCTGGGGCCACCAGGTCACCGAGGCGACCTACCGGCAGGTGCTCGAGAAGCTGCGCGCCGAGGGCCCGCTGACCTCCACCGAGCTGGGCGGCGCCAAGCGGACGGCGGAGTGGTGGGACTGGTCCGACACCAAGATCGCGGTGGAGCGGGCGCTCTCCTTCGGCGACGTGGTCTGCACCGAGCGCCGGGGCTGGAAGCGGGTCTACCGGCTGGCCGAGCAGGCCGTCCCGCAGGCCCTGTTCGAGCAGGACCCGAGCGACGCCGACTGCCTGCGGCAGCTGGTCGCCCAGGCCGGCGCGGCGCTCGGGGTGGCCACCCGGGCCGACCTGATGGACTACCACCGGCTCAAGGCGGTCCAGTTCGACGCCGTGGTGGCGGACTCCGGCCTGGTCCCGGTGGAGGTGGCCGGCTGGGGCGCCCCCGCCTGGGCCGACCCGGCCGCGCTGGCCACCGCGCCGCGCGGGCGGCACCGCACCACCCTGCTCTCCCCGTTCGACTCGCTGGTCTGGGACCGCGCCCGCACCGAGCGGATCTTCGGCATGACGCACCGGCTCGAGGCGTACACCCCCAAGCACAAGCGGGTGCACGGGTACTTCGCCATGCCGCTGCTCGCCCGCGGCCGACTCGTCGGCCGGGTCGACCCGGCCCGCGAGGGCCGGACCCTGGTGGCCCGTCAGGTCTCGCTGGACTCGCCCGCGTACCTGGAGCCGCTGGCCGCGGCGCTGCGCGAGGCGGCCGCCTGGGTGGGCTGCGACGCCGTCCGGGTCGAGACCCTGGACGACGAACGGCTGCGCCCGGCGCTGCGGGCGCTGCTGGACGGCTGAGCCGGGGGCCCGGCCGCCGCCGTTGGACCCGGTCGGTTCGGGCCCAACGGCCCCTGTGGTCAGCCTATTTCGAGGATCTTCTCGCGCATCGCGTAGACCACGGCCTCCATCCTGGAGTGCAGCTGCAGCTTCTCCAGGATGTTGCGGACGTGGTTCTTCACGGTGTTCTCGCTGATGAACAGCTCCTTGGCGATCTCCCGGTTGTTCATCCCGGTGGCCACCAGCTTGAGCACCTCCAGCTCCCGGTCGGTGAGCCGCGGTGCCGGCACCAACTCCCGGTCGTCGGACCGGCGCTGGATCATCGACTTGAACTCGGTGAGCAGCTTGGAGGCCATCGAGGGACTGATCTGCGACTGGCCGTCCGCCACCGCGCGGATCGCGGTCGCGACCTCGTCCGTGGAGATCTCCTTGAGCAGGTAGCCGGTGGCCCCCGCCTTGATCGCCTCGTAGAGGTCGGCCTCCTCGTCGCTTATCGTCAGCATGATGATCTTGGCGCTGGGGACCACGTCCTTGATCGCGGTGCAGGCCTCGATCCCGCTGCGGCGCGGCATCCTGACGTCCATCAGGATGATGTCCGGCAGCAGGTCGGCGGCCTTGAGCACGGCCTCGGCGCCGTCACCGGCCTCGCCGATGACGGTGATGTCCTCCTCCTCGGCCAGCACGATCTCCAGGCCCCGGCGGAACAGTGCGTGATCGTCCACCACCAGGACCCGGATCGGCTCGGTGCGGTGCGGTGCGTACTCGGGCTCCCGGCCCTCGCCCCGACCGCCCTCCCGGCCGCCTCCCCCACCCTGGCTGAATGGATCGCCCATCCGCTCCTCCCCCGGCTGCCGGTCGATGTCGGGCCCATCATTCCACGGCAGTGGGCCGGGCGATCACCCTCCGCCGTCGGACCGCCCAGCTGGGTGACCCCGGCGGCCACGGCCGCCGGGGTCACCGGTGTTCCCTGTCCTACGAGTTGTGCCGGTCGTCGCAGCGGCTACGGAGCCCCGCGACCCGGCGGACGGACCGTCAGTCCTCGTCCGGCCCGCCGATCGCGCCACCGGCTCCACCGGCGTCGCTCTGGGCGTTGTGGTCCTCCTTGAGGTGGATCACGCCGTAGTGGTAGCCGTGCCGGCGGTACACCACGCTCGGCAGCCCACTGTCCTTCTCCACGAACAGGTAGAAGTCGTGGCCGACGAGCTCCATCTCGTACAGCGCCTGGTCGAGCGACATCGGCCCGGCGGGGTGCGTCTTCTCCCGGACGACGAGCGGTCCGTCGCCCTCCACCTCCAGCGATCCCATCTTGGTCTTGCGGGCCGCCCCGTTGGTACCGGCCTCGGGTCGGGCCGTCTCGGGGAGCGCCGCCAGCGCCGCCGTCGCCTCCGCGACGCTGATCGGGGTGCGGCCGTTGCCGCCCTTGTGCACCCGGCGGCGGTCGGCGGACTTGCGCAGCTGCGCGTCCAGCTTCGCCGATGCCAGGTCGAGGGCCGCGTACGGGTCGGCAGCGGCGGCCTCGGCCCGGATCACGGGGCCACGGGTACGGAGGGTGATCTCGACCCGCTCCGAGCGGTCGGCCTGGCGCGGGTTGTGTTCCTTGGACACCTCGACGTCGAGGCTGATCACCTTGCCGTCAAACTTCTGGACCTTCTCCAGCTTCTCGGCCACGTGCTCGCGGAACCTCTTGGGCACCTCGGTCTTGCGGCCCTTGACGACGATGTCCACGCAGAACTCCGATCCCTTGTGCTGTCGCCGAACCGGAGTGCATACCGGATCGGCCTGAGACCCAGCCGGACCAGCCAATCAGTCACCGGCCCCAGCGTCGCCGGGAACGGCGAGCGCGACTGGCCCTCACCTCACTTCCTCCCCACCAGGAGCGCTTGAAACCCCCTCTGGCCTTATGAGACACCCCACAGGGGGATTCCGCCTCCCCAGTCGAACAACGTAACGAGGGAGAACCGGCGGCACGACTGTTGCCCTCTGTTTACCCTCCTACGGGTGAAAGAAGGGTAAACGGCTGGACAACACCGCCAGGGTGGTCAACCGTATGGCGCAAATCGCCGCTCCGCCACCCCCCGGAAGGCGCCGATATGACCGATCTGCCCGCCGCCCTCCGTGACCTGCTCGACCTGCTGCTGCCCGCCGCCTGCGCGGGCTGCCCGGGCGGCCGGGGCCCGCTCTGCCCGGCCTGCCGGGGCGTGCTGGCGGCCGCCCGGCCCGGTCCCGCCACCCCCTGCCCGGCACCGGCCGGGCTGCCCCCGGTGCACGCCGCGGGGCGGTACGGCGAACCGCTGCGCGGCCTGCTGATCGCCCACAAGGAGCGGGGCGCGCTGCGGCTGGCCCGGCCGCTCGGCGTCCTGCTGGCCGCGTCGGTGCGGTCGGCGGCGGCCGGCCCGGGCGCCCTGCTGCTGGTGCCGGTGCCCTCCACCCGGCGCTCGGTGCGCGCCCGGGGCCACGATCCGATGCTGCGCCTCGCACGGGCGGCCGCCGGGGAGCTGCGTCGCACCGGCCGGCCCGCCGTCGTCGTCCCCGCCCTGCGGCAGATCCGGCGGGTGGCCGACCAGGCGGGCCTCGGCGCGGCCGAGCGGCGGCGCAACCTGCACGGGGCGCTCGTGGTGCCTCCCCGGCCGGGCCGGCTGCTGGTCCGGGCCGGGCGGGGGCGCCGGCTGGTGCTGGTGGACGACCTGGTGACCAGCGGTGCCAGCCTGGCCGAGGCGGCCCGGGCGCTGGCGGCGGCCGGCCACCCGCCGGAGGCGGCGGCCACGGTCGCGGCCGTCGCCAGGCGCGCGCAGCGGCCGCCCGGCGCGCGGGCGGCGCACCGCTCCCCCCGCCCCGCGCCGCCGGGCCGGGCGGCGTTCGGGCCGGCTCAGCCGGGGTAGCTGAAGGAGAGCGCCGGGTGCTCCTGCGGCACCGGCACCTCGCGCCACTGGGTGCCCTGGAGCCGGTAGATCCGGCGGTCCGAGACGGCCAGCACGGTCGGCACGACGTCCCCGTCCCGGTCCTCGGTGGCGGAGACCGAGGTCATCGACTCGCCGCCCTGCAGGGGCGAGTCACTGCTCTGCGACCCGTCGGTGCCCAGGTAGTGGAGCTGCTGGAGCTTGCCCTTCTCCTTGCCGAGCAGCAGCAGCTGGTCGGTGTCCGCCCAGGCGACCGAGGCCACGTCGGTCAGCAGCGGGGCCACCGGCCGCAGCCCGGTGATGTCCGCCTTCGGGTCGGCGGCGGTGCCGCGGTGGGTCAGCAGGCCGAGCTCCACGGTCTGCGCGTTGTCCTTCGGGTTGCTCAGCACCAGGGCGATCCGCACGCCGTCCGAGGAGACCTTGAGCGACTTCACCGTACGGCCCGCCAGGCCGGCGACCGGCACCTCGACGACCTTGCCGCCGCGCACCATCAGCACCCGGGACCCGGCCGGGTCCCGGTCGACCAGCCACAGGTCCTGCCTGCCGTCCCAGCTCGGCGAGGCGAGCCCCTGCTCGGGGGTGGGCGCGCGGCTGCTCAGGACGGGCGTACCGAGCTTGTCGCCCTCCCCCGTCCCCACCACCTGGAGGTTCCGCCCGTCCGCGCCGATCACGGCCACCGCGCCGCCGTCGCGGCGCACCGCGAAGGTGCCGGGCGTCGCCTTGCCGGTCTGCCCGGTCGGGGACGGCTGGCCCAGCGGCCCGGCCACCGCGCGGCCCTGCCCGTCCCCCTGCGCGACCATCATCCGGCCGTCGTCCAGCTGGTAGTACTGCTGCGAGCCGTTCTCGCCGGCGAGGCTGCCCGGCGCGATCCGGGCCGCCGCGTCCGCGCCGATCGCGCATCCGCCCTTGACCCCGCTCAGCTCCAGGCGCTGGATCGGCGCCTTGCCCTGCTGGTCGGCGAGGGTGTGGTAGAGCTGCCCGGCCATCTGCTGGCACAGCTCGGACCGGCCGCCGAAGTCCGGCACGTCCACCTTGACCGTGGCCACCTTGCTGTCGCTGACCGCGACCGGCGCCGTGATCCTGACCCCGTCCAGCGGCGAGTACACCGCCGGCGCGAGCCAGGTCGAGGGGCCGGCCGCCAGCGCCTTGGCGGCGGCCGTCAGCGGGTCCACCCGGCGCCGCAGGTAGATCGGGTCGGGGATCAGCACCGCCCCGGCCTGCGGGTGCTCGGCCGAGGGGTCGGTGAGCGCGTAGAAGTAGCGGTGGACGGCCCGGTAGCCGTTCTTGAAGGTGGTCTGGTCGGCGATCAGGCCGTCCGGCAGCCGGTCGATCCGCCACTCGCCCTTGTCCGGTCCGTCGTCCTCCTTGACGAAGGTGAACGTCTGGCGGAACTGCTCGCCGTCGGCCGCGGACTGGTAGGACTGCTTGCCGTCCAGCGTGCCGACCAGGCCGCCGGTGACGGTGATCTCGGTGGACGCGGCGCCTTCCGGCGGCGGCGCGCCGGTCTGGCCCTGGCTGTCCAGCACCGAGACCCCGGCCTCGGGCTGCCAGCGGTCGCCGGCCGACGCGGTCAGGTACTTCTTCGCGGTGCGGTAGGTCGGCTCGTCCGCGTTGGAGGCGTTCAGGAAGCCGGCCAGCAGGTCCCGCGGGGACTCGCCCTTGTACGGGGCCACCGGGTAGACCCGGACCTGGAGGTTCTCGGCGCCGGCGCCCTGGGGTATCTCCACCCGCTCGGGCGGGCCGCCCTCGGGCATCCCGACGCAGCCGGTGACCAGGAAGGCGACCACGGTGCCCCAGACCGCCGCGGCGGCGGGCCGGATGCCGGTCCTACCGCTGCCTGTCCGTCGCACCGTCGGTCCCCTCCTCGTCGCTCCCCGGCGCCTGCGCCCCGGAGGCCTGCTGCGTGCTCGGCCGTCCGGTCGGCCGGTCGACCACCACCTGGGCACCGATGGCACCGTACCCTCCGGCCGCCGAGCGGACGTCCGACGGGTCGGCCGTCGGTGCCGCGGGGGCACGGCCCAGCCCGGGGCCGATGCTGAGCACCCCGCCGAGACCGCTGCCGAAGCCCTGCGCGGCGCCCTCCGGGGTCTCCGGGGCGTCGGCCGGCGCCCCGATGTGCTCGTCGGTCGAAGTCAGCGCGGTGGCCCCGGCCGGCCGCTGGGAGCGCCGGTAGGGGGCGCCGGTGGAGGCCAGCCCGCGGTTGTGCCGGGAGTCCTCCGGTTCGAGCCGGAACGGCGCCCGGATCAGCTCGCCGCCCCGGGTGCGCGGCAGGGTCAGCCGGAAGTGCGAGCCGCCACCCGGCTCGCCCCAGGCCTGCAGCCAGCCACCGTGCAGGTGCGCGTCCTCGACCGCGATGGACAGGCCGAGGCCGGTGCCGCCGGTGGTCCGCACCCGGGACGGGTCGGCCCGCCAGAAGCGGTGGAACACCCGGGACGCCTCGCCCGGCTTGAGGCCGATGCCGTAGTCCCGGACGCCGACCGCGACCGCACCCTCGCCGGAGCCGAGCCGGATCACCACGTCGCGGCCCTCCCCGTGCTCGAGCGCGTTGACCACCAGGTTGCGCAGGATCCGTTCGATCCGGCGGGCGTCGACCTCGGTCACCACCGGGTCCTCGCCGCCGCGGATGATCACCGCGCTGCCCTTGGCACGGGCCAGCGGGTCGGCCGCCTCGACCACGCGGCCCACGATGTCCCGCAGGTCCACCGGCTCGGCGTCCAGGATCGCGGCGCCGGCGTCGAAGCGGCTGATCTCCAGCAGGTCGGCGAGCAGCGACTCGAAGCGGTCCAGCTGCTCCTGGAGCAGCTCGGCCGAGCGGGCCGCCATCGGGTCCAGGTCGTCCCGGCTGTCGTAGATGAGGTCGGCGGCCATCCGGACCGTGGTGAGCGGGGTGCGCAGCTCGTGCGAGACGTCCGAGACGAACCGGCGCTGCACCCGGGAGAGCTCCTCCAGCTGCCTGATCTGCGCCTGGAGGCCGTTGGCCATCCGGTTGAACGAGTCGCCGAGCCGGGCGATGTCGTCGGAGCCGGTGACCTTCATCCGCTCCTCGAGGTGGCCGGCGGCCAGCCGCTCGGAGATCCCGGCGGCCATCCGGACCGGGGTCACCACCTGGCGGACCACCAGCCAGGCGATCCCGCCGAGCAGCATCACCAGGAAGACGCCGGCGGTGGCGAGGGTGCCGACCACCAGGCCGAGGGTGTCGGTCTCCTGGCCGAGCGAGAAGACGTAGTAGAGCTGGTACTCGGTGCCGGAGGCGTCGGGGCCCTTGAACTGCTTCCCGATCACCAGGCCCTTCTCGTCCGAGGTCTGGCCGCCGTTGCCGTCGCCGCGGTGGATCATCGTGGTCTGCTCGTGCAGGATCTCCGGCTGGGCGGCGACGTCGTCCCGCAGCTGCCGGGTGATGCTGATCGGGAGGATGTCGCCCGAGTACCAGGCGCCCCGGAAGACCGTCTCGGAACCGCCCTCGGTCTGCGGGGCGGGCAGGATGGCGATCACCGAGTAGACCCCGGCGCCGCCGCTGGACAGGTCGGTGACCTGCTTGTTCAGCCAGGCCCCGATCTCGTCCCGGGCCGGGTCGGCGTTGGCCCCGGCCTTGGCCTGGAGCTTCATCGCCTCGTTGATCTTGTCCTGCTCGATCTGGAAGCCGCCGATGGCCTGGCCCTGCGCGGCGTGCCGCTTGGTGTCCAGCAGCCCGTTGCGGACCTGGGCCACCACGACCACGCCGAGCACCAGCACCACGGCCACCGAGAGCAGCAGCGTGGTGGCGACCACCCGCAGCTGGATCGAGCGCCGGTACACGGCTATCAGGCGGTTGAACGGGCGCCGGAACTGACGGGCCACCAGCGCGATCAGCCCCGCCAGGCCGCTCCGGGGCCGCCGGCCCTGGGTGGTCGAGCTCAGCACGTCGCCGCGCACAGCAGCGTCCCCGCCGGGTCCGATGCCCGACGGGGACTCGTCAGCTTCCTGGTCCCGCATGCTCAGCTGGGCCCCGCCTTGTAGCCGACCCCGCGGACCGTCACGACGATCTCCGGGCGCTCCGGGTCCTTCTCGATCTTGGACCGCAGGCGCTGCACGTGGACGTTGACCAGCCGGGTGTCGGCCGCGTGCCGGTAGCCCCAGACCTGCTCCAGCAGCACCTCGCGGGTGAACACCTGCCAGGGCTTGCGGGCCAGCGCGACCAGCAGGTCGAACTCCAGCGGGGTAAGCGGGATGCCCCGGCCGTCCCGCTTGACCGAGTGGCCGGCCACGTCGATGACCAGGTCACCGATGGTCAGCTGCTCGGGGGTGGGCTCCTCGGCCCGTCGCAGGCGCGCCCGGACCCGGGCGACCAGCTCCTTGGGCTTGAACGGCTTGGTGACGTAGTCGTCGGCGCCGGACTCGAGGCCCACCACGATGTCGACCGTGTCGGTCTTCGCGGTCAGCATCACGATCGGAATGCCCGACTCGGCCCGAATCTGCCGGCAGACGTCGATGCCGTCCCGCCCCGGCAGCATCAGGTCGAGGAGGACGAGATCCGGCTTCGTCTCCCGGAACGCGGCTAGCGCCTTGTCCCCATCCGCGACGAAAAACGGCTCAAAACCCTCACCACGCAGCACGATGCCGAGCATCTCGGCCAGTGCGGTGTCGTCATCAACGACGAGGACGCGTCCCTTCATGTCTCCATCTTCTCATTACCGGATTGTGACCTGGCACACAGTCGCGCCGGCCGGGGGCTTCCGGTCCACCGCGGGACCGGGCATAACACCTCAAATCTCGCAGCTCACGGGCGTCGGGAGGGCCGTTGTCGATCAGCAACGGGATACCCCTGGGGTGACCAGGCCCACCATGGCACGATGGGCGGCGCAGGAACAGTTTCCGGCCGGTAGCCGATCACCCTCCTGCCCACCACGACCTCAGGAAACTCCCAAGGAGCAGTGATGACCGACAACCCGGGCTGGACCTCGCCCGGCTCGCCCGAGCCGGCCGACGAGGCCCCGCCGCAGGCGGCAGCTCCCGCCGCAGCACCGGGTACGTCGGCGACCTCCGCCCCCGAGAACGGCGCACCGCAGCCGCCGCACGCCCCGCAGGACGGCCCGCCCGCCCCCCAGTGGGGCACCCCCGGCCCGCCGCCGTACCCCGGTCACGCTGGTTACGGCGCGCCCGGCCCCGCAGGCGCCCCCGGCGCACCCGGCTGGGGCCCGCCCCCGCCCCCGTACGGCGGCCACCCGGGCTGGGGCGTCCCGCCGAGTCCGAAGCCCGGCGTCATCCCGCTGCGCCCGCTGGGCGTCGGCGAGCTCCTGGACGGCGCCGTCACCACCGTGCGCAAGTACTGGCGCACCACGCTGTCGCTGGCGCTCGGCTTCGCCGCGTTCAGCCAGACCGTGAAGACCGTGCTGGAGTGGTGGGCGCAGCAGAGCGGGAGCGTCGGGGTGGAGCTGGTCGCCGCGCTGGTGCCGCTCGCCCTGGAGTCGCTGCTCGGGCTCGTGGTCGGCGGCCTGCTGACCATCGTGGTCAGCAAGGGCGTGCTCGGCGAGCAGGTCACCCTGCGCCAGGCCTGGCAGTCCGCCCGCGGCCAGCTGGGCCGGCTGGTCGGGCTCACGCTCCTGGTGTTCCTGATCATCCTCGCGGTGTTCCTGGTGGCCGCCGTGCCGCCGGTCCTGCTCGGCCTCGCCAGCGGTTTCACCCCCGGGGTGGCGGTGCTCGCGATGCTGATGGCCCTCGTCGCCGGCGGCGTCGCCTGCTGGCTCGGCATCACGCTCAGCCTGGCGAGCCCCGCGCTGATGCTGGAGCGCCAGGGCGTGCTCACCTCGCTCAGCCGCTCCCGCCGGCTGGTCAAGGGCTCCTGGTGGCGGATCCTCGGCATCAACCTGCTCACCAGCCTGATCCTCAGCATCGTCTCCGGCGTGGCCGTGCTGCCGTTCGCCTTCCTGGCGACCATGGTCGGCAACCCGGACGCCTTCGACCGGCTCGCCGGCGAGAACACCGCCGCCCTCAACCTGCTGGGCATGGTGATCCTGGCCGTCGGCGGCACCGTGGTCTCCACCATCACCATCCCGGTCAACGCGGCGATGACGGTGCTGATCTACATCGACCGCCGGATCCGCCGCGAGGCGCTCGACATCGAGCTCGCCCGCGCCGCCGGCGTGAGCGTCCAGCAGCCCACCGGCTGGGCCGGCCCCGCCGTGCCGCACCAGAACACCCCGCCGGGAGCCTGATCCGGATGCCGAACTGGGGGGAGGGTGCCCTGCTGGCCGGCGGCACCCCCGTCACCGTCCCGCGTGACCAGGCCCGGGACGCCGCACGCCAGGAACTGCTCAACCCCGTCTACCACCAGCACGACCCGAGCCTGCTGGAACGCATCGAGACCTGGATATCCGACCGGATATCCGACCTGTTCTCCGGCCTGGGAGCGGCCACCGGCAGCAGCACCGGCGTGGTCCTGCTGCTCCTGGTGGCGGCCGCCGTGGTCGCCGCCGTCTGGTGGCGGCTCGGCGCACCCGGCCGGCAGGCCCGCAGCACCACCGGCCTGTTCGAGGTCGACGGGCCCCGCAGCGCCGCCCAGCACCGCGCCGCGGCCCAGCAGCACGCCGCCGCGGGCGAGTGGCCCGAAGCCGTCCGGGAGCAGATGCGGGCCGTGGTCCGCGACCTGGAGGAGCGCACCGTGCTCGACGTCCGCCCCGGCCGGACCGCCGACGAGGCCGCCGCCGAGGCCGGGCGTGCCCTGCCCGCCCACGCGGCGGCGCTCGCCGCGGCCGCCCGGACCTTCGACGACATCGCCTTCGGTGACCGCACCGCCGCGGCCGGCGACTACCAGTCCCTCGCCGAGCTGGACCGGACCCTGCGGGCGACCCGCCCGGCGCTCGCCCCGGCCGCCGGAGGCACCGCATGAGCACCGCGCCCCACGCCGCACCCCCCGCCCCGGCACCCGCGCCCGCAGCCGCTGCCGGACCGGCCACGCCCGAACCGCCCGCCTCCACCAGCCTGGCCCCCGGCCGTCGACGGCTGTGGCTGCGCTCGCGCTGGTACCTGCTCACCGCCGCCCTGCTGGTGGTGCTCGGCCTGCTGCTCGGCGGCCTCGCCGGCCGCAGCACCTGGCCCCCGCTGGACCCGCGCTCGCCCGACCCGCAGGGCGCCCGGGCCGCCGTCGTCCTGGTCCAACGCGAAGGCGTCGACCTGCGCACGGTCGACGACGTGAACGCGCTCGCCGGCGCCCTGCGCGAGCCCGGCACCACCGTCGTCCTGCCCCGCCCCGACCTGCTGAGCCCCGCGCAGCTCGCCCGGCTCGGCGCCGTCCCCCGCGGCAGCACCGGCCGCCTGATCCTGATCGCCCCCGAGCAGGGCGCCCTGGACGCCTTCGCCCGCGGCACCACCCTGGTCACCGCGCCGGACGGCTTCCCCGACCTGGCCAACCCGATCAGCACCCCGCCCGCCTGCCGGCTGCCCGAGGCCGTCCGCGCCGACACCGCCGACCTCGGCGGGCTGCTCTACGACGCCGGCGCCGGCGACACCGGCTGCTACCCCCGGCACGGCCACCAGAGCCTGGTCCGGCACGCCGACACCGCCGACCGCGACACCGTCGTGCTCGGCACCGGCCGCCCGTTCACCAACAACCGGCTCGACGACGACGGCAACGCCGCCCTCGCGCTCGGCCTGCTCGGCGCCCACCAGCACCTGGTCTGGTACCTGCCCGACTACAACACCGCCGCGCCCGCCGCCCACCGCAAGCAGTTCTCGGACTACATCCCGTCCGGCTGGAACTGGGCCGCCGTCCAGCTGATGGTCGCCGCCGTCCTGGCCGCCCTGTGGCGCGGCCGGCGGCTCGGCCCGGTGGTCGCCGAGCGGCTGCCCGTCGTGGTCCGGGCCACCGAGACCACAGAAGGCCGGGCCCGGCTCTACCACCGCGCCAAGGCCCGCGGCCGGGCCGCCGACGCGCTGCGCCGGGCCACCGCCCACCGGCTCGCCCCCGCACTCGGGGTGCCGACCGCCGCCGGGCAACCCGAGCCGATCGCGCTCTGCACGGCGGTCGCCGACCGCCTCGGACGCTCGGCCGACGACATCCGGGCCCTGCTGTACGGCGGCCCGCCCACCGACGACGCCGCACTGCTGCGGCTCACCGACGACCTCGACGCCCTGGAAAGGCAGGTACGACAGCCGTGACCGAGCAGCCCGCTGCCAGCACGTCCCTCAGCAAGGCCGACATCCCCGGTCCGGCACACTCCCCCGCCGCCCCCGCGGACGCCCGCGCCGCCCTCACCGCGCTGCGCGCCGAGATCGGCAAGGCCGTGGTCGGCCAGGACGCCGCCGTCACCGGCCTGGTGGTCGCCCTGCTCTGCGGCGGCCACGTCCTGCTCGAAGGCGTCCCCGGCGTCGCCAAGACCCTCCTGGTGCGCACCCTCTCGACCGCACTGAGCCTGGGCACCAAGCGGATCCAGTTCACCCCCGACCTGATGCCCGGCGACGTCACCGGCTCGCTGGTCTACGACGCCCGCACCGCCGAGTTCTCCTTCCAGCCCGGCCCGGTCTTCACCAACCTGCTGCTCGCGGACGAGATCAACCGCACCCCGCCGAAGACCCAGGCCTCGCTGCTGGAGGCGATGGAGGAGCGCCAGGTCACCGTCGACGGCGAGCCCCGCGCCCTGCCCGAGCCGTTCCTGGTCGCCGCCACCCAGAACCCGGTGGAGTACGAGGGCACCTACCCGCTGCCCGAGGCCCAGCTCGACCGCTTCCTGCTCAAGCTCGTCCTCCCGCTGCCCACCCGGGACCAGGAGTTCCAGGTGCTGTCCCGGCACGCCGCCGGCTTCGACCCGCGCGACCTCGCCGCCGCCGGCGTCCGCCCGGTCGCCGGCCCCGCCGACCTGGCCGCCGCCCGCGCCGAGATCGCGAAGCTGACCGTCTCCCCCGAGGTGCTGGCGTACATCGTCGACCTCTGCCGGGCCACCCGCCAGTCCCCGTCGCTGTCCATCGGCGTCTCCCCCCGCGGCGCCACCGCGCTGCTGAACGCCTCCCGTGCCTGGGCCTGGCTGGCCGGCCGCGACTACGTCACCCCGGACGACGTCAAAGCACTCGCGCTGCCCGCCCTGCGGCACCGGATCCAGCTGCGCGCCGAGGCCGAGATGGAGGGCGTCACCGCCGACTCGGTGGTCCAGGCGGTCCTCGCCCAGACCCCCGCCCCGCGCTGACCCGGCCGCACCACCCAGGATCCCCGAAGGAGTCCCGCTCATGGCCCTGACCGGCCGAACCGCCCTGCTGGCCGCGCTCGGCGCGCTTGTCGTGGGCCTCGTCCTGCCCTCCTGGGCCGGCATCGGCGCGGTCACCCTGCCGGTGCTCCTCGCGGTCCTCGTCGACCTGGCCCTCGCCGCTCCGGTCCGCACCCTGCGGTTCGGCCGGAGCGGCGCCACCACGGTCCGCCTCGGCGAGGGCGCCACGGTCGAACTGACCGTCACCAACCCCTCCGGGCGCCCGTTGCGTGCCCTGGTCAGGGACGCCTGGGCGCCGTCCGCCTGGCACCCCGGCACCGCCGAGACCGCCTCCCGGCACGCCATCACCGTGCCGTCCGGCGAGCGGCGCCGGCTGACCACCGAGCTGGCCCCCACCCGACGCGGTGACCACCACGCGCACCGGGTGACGGTCCGTTCGCTCGGCCCGCTCGGCCTGGCGGGCCGCCAGGGCTCCCACCTGGTCCCCTGGACGCTGCGCGCGCTGCCCCCGTTCACCAGCCGCAAGCACCTGCCGTCCCGGCTGGCCCGACTGCGCGAACTCGACGGCCGCACCGCCGTCCTGATCCGCGGCCAGGGCACCGAGTTCGACTCGCTGCGCGAGTACCTGCCCGGCGACGACGTCCGCTCGATCGACTGGCGCGCCAGCGCCCGCCGCAACACCGTCGCCGTCCGCACCTGGCGCCCCGAACGCGACCGGCACGTCCTGCTCGTCCTCGACACCGGCCGCACCGCCGCCGGCCGGGTCGGCGACGCGCCGCGCCTGGACGCCACCCTGGACTCCGCCCTGCTGCTCACCGCGCTGGCCACCAAGGCCGGCGACCGGGTCGACCTGCTCGCCCACGACCTGCGCAAGCGCGGCAGCGTGCTCGGCCGCTCCCCCTCCGACGTGCTGCCCGCCTTCACCTCGGCGATGGCCACGCTGGAACCCGCCCTGCTGGAGACCGACATGCGGGCCCTGGTCTCCAACTCGCTGCGCCTGGCGCCGCACCGGTCGCTGATCGTGCTGTTCACCGGCCTCGACGCCCGTCCGATCGAGGAGGGCCTGCTCCCGGTGCTGCCGATGCTGACCAAGCGCCACGAGGTCGTCCTCGCCTCCGTCGCCGACCCGCGGCTGGACGAACTGGCCACCGCGCGCGGCACGGTGAAGGAGATCTACGGCGCCGCAGCCGCCGAGCAGACCCGCGCCGACCGCCGCCGCACCGCGGAGCACCTCACCCGCCTCGGCGTCACCGTCCTCGACGCAGCCCCGGCCGCACTGCCCCCCGCGCTCGCCGACACCTACCTCGCCCTCAAGGCCGCCGGCCGCCTCTGACACCCCGGCCCGACCCCGCCAGGAGCCGCAGCGCGACCCGGGCCACCTGCCGAACGTCCGGCTCGCGGTCGGCCCTGGCCAGCTCCGCCAACCGCCCCTCGGCCTGCCGGACGCCGCACCGGCCCAGCGCCAGCGCGGCCCGCAGCCGTACCTCGCGGTCCGGATGAAGCAGCGCCCGTACGAGGACGGGCCCGGCCGAGGGGTCACCCCGAAGCCCCAGTGAAGCAGCCGCTTCCGCCCGGGTCCGGCTGTCCGGCTCGCTGAGGAACTCGGTCAGCACGGCCACGGAGTAGGTCGGGTCGCACCGCGCACGGCCATGGAACCAGACGAGCGACCGCCGGACCCGTACATCGGTCCCCCGCTCCCACGGCAGGTACCGGTCCAACGCCTCGACCGCCGCGGGGCCCGCGGCCACCAGCGCCCGTGTGGCAGCGTGGTGCACCCGCCGGTCCCCGACGGAGCCGAGGAAGAGCACCACCAGCTCCGGAACGGACCCAGGTCCGTCACCGGCCGCTGCGGTCCGGTCCTCACCGCCCGGTCGGTCTTCGTCCACCAGGTGATCCAAATGCCGTCCAGGGCCCACGTGCAAGCGGATATGGCGGGCGCCGGAGCGCAGGTTCGTGCCCGGGAATGCGAAAAGCCCCTCCGGGTGACCCGGAGGGGCTTCTCTGAAAGATTGTTCGGCGGCGTCCTACTCTCCCACAGGGTCCCCCCTGCAG